>DASVNH010000124.1:0-4976 GCA_036383955.1 Planctomycetota bacterium
TGGGCGTCAATCTTCGCCTGCTCGCCGCCCGGCTTCACCGTGAATTCCGCGACGCGCGCGCGGTCGAGCAGGACCAGCAGCTCGTGCGGACCGTTCAGGCCCTCGACCAGCTCGTCGCGGTCGCGCATGAGCCGGACGCGGACGTCGTAGGCGCCGTCCTGGGGAAACGTATAGGGGATCCGGATCCCGCCGCGCGTGCCGAGGGGCATCCCCTCGAGGCGGTCCTCCTGCGTCACGTCGGGGCGGACGCGGAAGGTGTCGCCGCCCGGCGACCGACTCCCCCGGCCCAGCGCGCGCCGGCTGATCTTCTCGGCGGCGGCGACGTAGCGCTCCAGCAGCGTGGCGGAGAGCGTGCCGGCCGTCGCCGCGTCGAAGCCGTGACTCGACTCGTCCGCCGGCAGGAGGCTGGAGGCGTCGACGTCCAACGCGAGCAGCTCGCGGACCGCGTTCTGGTACTCGAAGCGCGTCAGGCGCCGGATCGTGTCGGGGCGGCCGGGGTCGGGCGTCGCGGCGTCGAGCCTGGCCTCGAGCCCGGCGAGCATCGTGCCGTAGGCGGCTTCGGACGGCTTCGACTTCCCCGGCGGCGGCATCTGGCGGGCGCGCAGGCGGCGGACGGCCTTCTCCCAGGTTTCGGCGTGCCGGGCCGGGTCGTCGGCCAGGATCTTCCCGAGGTCGAGGCCGGCCTTGGGGGCGTCGCTCCCGTGGCAGTCGAGGCAGGCGGCGCGGACCTCGCCGCGCCAGTCTTCCTGCGCGCAGACACCGGCCAGCAGGAGCACGAGCATATTCAAATACTATGCCGCCGGATCCCCCGCGCCACGCGAATCTTCGTCAGCGGCCGGGCGGCCGGTGGCGCGGGACCATCGCGCCGAAGTCGCCGAGGTTGTACGGGCCGACGAAGGGCCGGTTCAGGTCGACTTCGGCGACGGCCACCGTGCCCCAGGCGTCCGCCGACGCGATCGGCCGTCCGGCCGGATTGAAGACCGCCGAGACCATCCAGTCGGCCTTCGCGTCCATGAACGTGCTGCTGACGAGGTGGACGCGGTTCTCGGCGGCCCGCGCCTGGGCCAGCAGGGGGTCGCAGCCCCAGACCGGCCAGGCGATCACCTCCGCGCCGCGGTTCGCCAGCTCGCGCGCGACTTCCGGGAAGAAGCCGTCGTAGCAGACCATGAGGCCGACCTTGCCGAAGGCCGTGTCGAACACCGGGAAGTCCTTCCCCGGCGCGATGCCTTTTTCCACCTCCCCGTGCGGCAGGCAGACCTTGCGGTACTTGCCGAGGAGGCGGCCGTCGGGCCCCAGCAGCACGGCCGCGTTGTACACGAGGTGCGCGTCCCGCTCGTAGAGGCTCAGCACGACGTGCAGGCCGTGGGTCTTCGCGAGCTCGCCGAAATACTCCGTCGTCGGGCCCGGGATCGGCTCGGCGACTTCGTGCGGCGGCTTCGCCACGCGCGCGGACGGCACGGTCTCTCCCAGCACCACCAGGTCGGCGCGGCGCTTCGCCGCCTCGGCGAGTAGCGGCGCGAACTCCTCGCGGTTCTCCTTCGGCGACTTCCCCTTGGGGATGTAGTGGACCGCCGCCAGCCGCGCCGTCCGGACCGGCGGACGCGCGCCTTCCTCGAAGACCGGCTCGCGCCATTCCGCGCGCCCGTTCGGCGCCCATTGGAGGTGGAGCTCGACGACCGCCTTCACCGCCTTGGGCGGCGCGTGGAAGACGCCGGCCACCGACGTCCAGCCCTGGGCGTCGACCGCCCCGTCGCGCGGATGCTCGGGCTCGGCGGTGGGCACCGGACGTCCGTCCTTGCCCGCGTCCTCCGGATCCACGCGGGGGATCCGGCCGTCGGCGCCGAGCCAGACGATCCGGGCCATGGCGCTGCGCCGCGGGAAGGCGACTCCTTCCGTCTTGCGGAGCGCGCGGAAGGCGTACCAGCCGCCGCCCGTCACGGGGAACGAGCGCTCGTACCAGCCGTCGAGGCCTTCCCGCGCGTCGTGCGTGATCACGAGGCTCGCCTTCTCGCGGGAGAACGCCGGCCGGATCTCGTCGCGGGGGGAGCGGGGCGTCCAGTCGTCCTGCGCGCCGAGGAGCAGCGCGATCACCGGCAGCATCGTCGTCATCCCTTTGAAACAGCCCAGGTACGGGTTCAGGTTCAGGTTCAGGACGGATCCCCCGCTTCCCCCCCGGGGGGGGGACCTGCTCTCAGGGGGCCGACTTGAGGCGGATGTTGCGGTACTCCATCTGGCCGCGGTCGGCTTCGAGGCCGATGCCGCCGGTGGCGGGCAGCTTGAGGGCGGCTTCGAGGACCTCGCCGTTGCACGTGCAGTGGGCGACGCCCTCCTTCACGACGACGACGATCTCGTTCCAGTCCTGGGGCTTGTAGCTCTTGAGGGTCTTGTACGGGCCGGCGACGAGGTAGTCGCGGACCTGCAGCTGCGGCTTGCGGACGAAAAGGCCGCTGTCGGCGTTCACCGCCGCGCGGAACTCCAGGCGCAGCTCGAAGTCCTTGGGGAACTCGCGCGTGGTCCAGAGCTGGGCGATCCCCTTTCCGGGGTTCACCACGAGCACGCCGTCTTTCGCGGCGTAACGGGCGTCGCTCGACTCCGTCTTGCCGTCGAACTTGTCGCCGTTCTTGTAGCTCCAGCCCGTGAGGTCCTTCCCGTTGAAGAGCGGTTCGAAGCCGTCTTGAGCCAAGAGCGCGAGCAGCAGCGGCAGCAGCATGGGGATCTCCTTAAGTCCGCTTATCCTACGCGATCCCGCCCGCCGACGTAGTGTTTGCGGAGGCGCCATGCTGAAGAGCGACCGCCGCGCGTTCCTGTCCTCGCTGGGCGCCTTCGCGGGGGCGGCCGCCCTCGGCGGCTTCGCCCAGGAAGGGCGCAAGAAGATCGCGTTCCTCGGCACCGAGGTCCGCAACCGCTCGCACGCCCAGCACTTCCTCGACCGCCTCACGCTCGGCTACGCCTGGCGCGGCGCCTGGCAGAATCCGCGCGTCGAGGTCGCCTCCGTCTACCTCGACCAGTTCCCCGAGCACGACCTCGGCCGCGAGCGGGTCGCCCGGCACGGCCTCAAGCTCTTCCCCAGCGTCGCCGAGGCGCTGACCCTCGGGACGGGCAAGCTGGCCGTCGACGGCGTCGCCATCATCGCCGAGCACGGCAAATACCCCAAGAGCGAGAAGGGCCAGACCCTCTACCCCCGCTACGAATGGTTCAAGGAGTGCGTCAAGGTCTTCGAGGCGTCCGGGCGCGCGGTGCCGGTGTTCAACGACAAGCATCTCTCGACGACCTGGGCGCGCTGCGTCGAGATGGTCGCCGACGCGAAGCGCCTCGGCTTTCCCTTCCTCGCGGGCTCCTCGCTGCCCGTGACGCGGCGGCTGCCGGCGGTCGACCTCCCCCACGGCGCGCCCCTGGCGGAAAGCGTCTGCTGCGGGTACGGGGGCGTCGACAGCTACGACTTCCACGCGCTGGAGACCGCCCAGTGCATGTCCGAGCGCCGCGAGGGCGGCGAGGTCGGCCTGCGGAGCGCGCGCGCGCTGCGCGGCCCCGCGCTGTGGGAGGCGCTCGCGCGGCCCGAGCGGGAGTCGACGCGCCGGCTGATGGTCGCCGCCCTGACGCGGAGCCACAACCTGCCCGTCGAGGGCGGCTATCCGACGGACCGGGTGACGTTCGACTGGGCGCGCCGGGCGTTTCCCGAAGGGCTGGGCTACTTCCTCGAGCACCGCGACGGCTTCCGCACCACCGTCTTCATGCTCGACATCCGCGACTTCAACTACGCGGGCCTGCGCGCCGACACGGGCGAGATCGTCTCCTGCCAGATGTACCTGCCCATGCCGGGCCACGGCGCCACCACGGCCGACTTCTTCCACCCGCTCGTCCGCCACCTCGAGGACCTGGTGATCACGGGGAAGACGCCGTATCCGATCGAGCGGACGCTGCTGACGTCGGGCATGACGCTGGCGGCCGTCGACTCCCTGCATCGGGGCCAGGCGGTGGAGACGCCGGAGATGGAGGTCCGCTACCGGGTCGACCCGGCGTCGACCTTCTGGCGGGACTGAGGGGCGTCCTCGGCGGGCTTCCTCTTCAGCGTCCCGAGCACCCAGTCGGCGAGCGGGAAACAGTAGACGTTGAAGTTGGAGTTCATGTCGGCGTGATGCCGCCGATGGTGCTCCTTGAGGAAGAGGAAGAAGGACGTCCGCTGGAACCACGTGTCCGAGGGGACGTGGAAGCGCCAGTGGAACGAGTTGAACATCTGCAGGCCCGTGAGGGTGGCGAGCACGCCGCCGACGAGGAACGGGCGCCCCGCCAGGAGCTCCGCCGCCGTCCAGATCGGCGTGGTCACGAGCAGGAACATGACGTAGTCCCGGAGGACGAACGTGACGTGGGAGCGCATCTCGTCGTTCTGCGCGTGGTAGGTCTCGTCCGCGCGGAACATGCCGTGATGGCCGACGTGGTGGAGGTCGTAGGCGAAGCGGCCGAAGCGCGTGCCGTGCAGGATGAAGTGATGCGCCCACCATTCGATGAAGGAGTTCAGGATGGCGGCGGCGGCGAAGGCGAGCGCGTTCCAGAGCACGTAGTGATGCCAGGGGCCCTGGAACGAGAAGGTCGGCATGTACCAGAGAGCAGGGTAGGACATTCTCCGATGCGGGTCAACGCCGCTCGCCGAATATTGACTTAAGCCGACGGCTTAGCCTCTTTCCCGAAGCCGGACGCGGCCGTCCTTCGCGACGACCTCCAGGACCCGCCCGCAGGCGCCGCATTCGACCGACTGCCCCGCCAGATCCGGGGAGACGGGCAGCTCGACGCCGCAGGGGCAGGCCGCCACGGGAGGCTCGTAGGTGAAGACCGCCTCGATGCCCGCGGGGCCCGACAGGACGTGCCCCTTGCGGCCGCAACCCTTGCACTCGAACTCGCGGCCGGTGCGCGACGTCCGGGGCGGCATGATCTCGCCGCATTTGCAGAGGATTTCTCCCAGGCCCGGCTTTCGGGGGGGC
>DASVNH010000125.1:0-30477 GCA_036383955.1 Planctomycetota bacterium
GCGCCACTGGCGCGGAGCGGAGGAGGCTTGGGCTGCTCGCCTCTCGGCCCGCCGCGGCTCACGCGGGTTTTCAGACAGAGCCTAGCGCAGCCAGTCGTCGCGGTGCTCCGCGACGAAGGCGTCGTCGTTGAGGTGCGGATACGCCTTGTAGACGCGGTCGATCTCGTCCTTCTGGCCGGGCGAGAGGCCTTCCGACGGGTCGAGGCACCAGAGGCCCTCGAGCAGCCCCTGCCGGCGCAGCACTTCGTGCAGGCCCGCGATGCAGCCGCGGAAGCCGTTCGCCGCGTCGAAGAACGCCGCGTTCGCGTCCGTGACCTCCACCGCCCGCGCGAGCAGCTCGCGGGTCGGGCCCGTCGTCCGGAGCTCGGCGAGCAGCTCGACGGCCTTCCGCGCCCACACCGACCAGTGGCCGAGCAGGCCGCCGACGATCCGCTGCTTGACGCCGCCGACCCGGAACTCCGTCAGGAGGTCGACCACGATGTTGTCGTCGTTGCCCGTGTAGAGCGCGATGTCGTCCGCGCGGCCGGATTCCGCGACGGCCCGGACGACGTCGAGCGTCTGGTAGCGGTTGAAGGGCGCCATCTTGATCCCGATCACGCCGGGGATCTCGGCGAAGCGGCGCCAGAAGGCGTAGGGCAGGACCCGGCCGCCCACGGACGGCTGGAGATAGAAGCCGAAGACGGGGAGGACTTCCGCGACGGCCCGGGCGTGCGCGATCAGGGCGTCGACGTCCGCCTCCTTCAGCGCGGCGAGGCTGAGCAGGCCGACGTCGTAGCCGAGGTCGCGGGCGAGGGCGGCTTCGGCGACGGCCTGCGTCGTCGGGCCGCAGATCCCGGCGATCTTGACGACGAGGCCTTCGAAGCGCTCGTCCTCCTCGGCGGCGAGCGAGAGGACGGGCTTGAGCAGGCCCTTTTCGCGGATGGCGAACTGGGTGGTGTGGACGCCGACGGCGATGCCGCCGACGCCCGCCGCGAGGTAGTAGCGCGTGAGCGCCCGCTGCCGCCGCTCGTCGAGCTTCCGCTCCGCCGTGAGCGCGAGCGGATGCGCGGGAATGACGAGCCCGCGGCGCAGGGCCTCCTGGATCTCGGGCTTGAGGCGCGGCTCAGAACTTGCCATCGCGCGTCTCGAAGTGGCTGGGCTTGCCGAGCGTCCGCGCGCCGGCCTTGACCCACGCGGCGACCCAGGCGACGACCTGGTCGACGGAGATCTCGGGCGGCCCGAAGAGCGAGACCATCTTCGACACGTTTGACAGCAGGGCGCGCGGCTCTTCCTTGCCGTCGAACACCGGCGTCCGCCCCAGCAGCCCGCCGAAGCGGAGCGCCAGGTCCCGCACCGCCAGGGTCTCCGGGCCGGTCACGTTGAGGATCTCCGGCGGGCTCTGCGCGATCGCCAGGCAGCGCAGGGCGGCCGCGTTCGCGTCTCCCTGCCAGATCACGTTCACGCGGCCCATGCGGAGGTCGACCGGCCGGCCGTCGCGCACCGCGAGCGCGATCTCCAGCAGGACGCCGTAGCGCGGCTCGACCGCGTAGTTGAGGCGGTAGATCGTCACGGGCGTGCCGTGCGCGCGCGAGTAGTGCTCCCAGACGCGCTCGCGGCCCAGGGCGGACTGCGCGTACTCGCCGGTCGGGCCCGGCGGGGTGGCCTCGTCGGCTCCGCGTTCCGTGAAGGGATAGACGTTGCCGGTGGAGAAGACGACGGCCGGCACGCCCCGGTAGCGCTCGGCGGCGCAGGCGGGCGCGACCGTGTTGGCGGCCCAGGTGGAGGCTTCGGCGCCCGACGTCCCGAACTTCTGCCCCGCCATGAAGATCACGCCGCCGGCGTCGGGAAGGAGGTCGACGTCCCGCCGCTCCAGGAGATCGCAGGCGATCGTCTTCGCGCCGGCGGCCTCGAGGGAGGCCCGGGAGCGGGGATCGGTGAAGCGCGCGACGGCGATCACGGCCCGGTTCGGCGGCAGGGCGCGGCGCGCCATCCGGACCAGGGTGGGCCCCATCTTGCCGCTCGCGCCGAGCACGACGAGGTCGCCCTTCGTCCGGGCCAGATCGGTCTTCGCGCCGGCCGTGGGTCGGGAAAGGCGCTCCTCGAGCGCTTCTTCGCCGACCAGTTCTTCTTCCATGCGTCCAATGAATGTTACGTCAGGTAGTATTAGGACGCCAGCATGATGACTCTGATGTGGATTCACCTTTGCGCGGTCCAGGAGGACCCCGCCCGCCTGATCGAATGGCTGCGCTCGGGGGACGTCGAACAGCGCGAATCGGCCACCCGGAAGCTCAAGGACCTGGGCGAGCGGGCGGTGGCGGAGCTCCAGAAGGCGGCGGACGACCCGGACCAGGAGGTCGCGGGCCGCGTCCGCTTCCTGCTGCGGCGGGCGTCGGTGGCCGCGAAGATCGGCGACGCCCTGCGCCAGGCCGTGCCGGGCGTCGAGGACCGCCTGGCGGCGGGCGATCACGCCTGGACGCAGGTGTGGATGGACCTCGCGCGCCGCGGGGAGGACGAGCTCGCGCCGCGGCTGCTGGAGCCGCTGGCGGCCCCGGGCGTGCGGGGCGCGCGGACCGAGAACGAGAAGATGTGGGTCTGCCGGACCGCGGCGAGCCAGGCCTACGGCTCGGCCGGGATCGAGATCGTGCGGCTGCTCGACGACCCCTCCGAGCGGGTCAAGTCGGCGGCGATGCAGGCGCTCATCGAGCTGCGCTCGCCCGAGGCGGTGCCGCTGCTGCTCCAGAAGATCAAGGACGGCCCCGAGGAGTCGCGGCCGCAGGCCGAGCAGCTCCTCGTCATGATGGCCGCCAGCGTGCCCCTGCCGAAGCTGATCGAGCTGCTCAAGTCGGAGTCGCCCCGGCTGCGCGTCGCCGGCGTGCGCGCCCTCGGCGGGGCCGGGCAGGAGAGCGACGACGCGGCGACGGCCGTCCTGCCCGCCCTCGGCGATACCGACGCCGGCGTGCGCGCGGCGGCGCTGGCCGTGGTCGCCGGCTTCCGCAAGCGCGACACCGCCCCGCGCCTCCTGCCGCTGCTCCGGGACCCCGTCGCCGTCGTGCGCCAGGAAGCCGCCCGCGCGCTTGGCGCCCTCGGCGCGCGCGAGCAGGCCGTCGAGATCCGCCCGCTCCTCGCGGACGCCGAGCCCGCCGTCCGCGTCGCCGCCGTGGCGGCCCTGTCCGAGCTCGGCGACGCCGCGGCCGCGGGCGCCATCGCCGTGCTCGTGCGCGACCCCCAGGACCTCGTCCGCCGCGAGGCGGCCCGCGCGCTCGTCGACCTCGGCGCGACCGACAGCGCCGCGTCGCTCCGCCCGCTCCTCAAGGACAATTCCGACGAGCTGCGCCTGCTGGCCGTCTGGGCGCTCGGGCACCTGCGCGCCCTCGACGCCGCCCCGGAGATCGAGGCGCTGCTCGGCCACGCGGAGCCCGCGTTCCGCGCGTCGGCGGCCGCCGCCCTGGGCCGCGCGGGAGCCGCGACGGCCGTCCCCGCGCTCCTGAAGGCCCTCGGCGACAAGAACGGGCTCGTGCGCGCCTGCGCGGCGGAATCCCTGGGCCGCCTGGGCGGCGCCTTCGACCACGTCGGACTCCTCGTCGCGCTCGCCGATCCCAACGCCGCCGTCCGCGCCGCGGCCGCCCGCGCCCTCGCCGCGCTCGACGCCCGCGAGGCCGCGCCGCTCCTCCTGCTCATGCTCGAGGACGAGTCGGACGTCGACGACGCCGAGGACGACGAGATCGACCACCTGGAGAAGTTCGAGGACTGTCCGGAGCTGGAGACGCGCTACGACCGGATCCTCGGGCCGGTGCGGGGCGCGGCGGCCGAGGGCCTCGTCCGCATGGGTTTCCGGGAGGGCGTCGCCGTCCTGGTGGCCGTCGCCGACGACGACTACGAGAGCGTGACGCTCACGCCGCTCAACCAGTTCCGCCGGCCGGAGGAGGTCGCCCGCCTGGGCCGGACCCCGCTCGCGGCGGACCTCACGGGAACGCCCCTGGACCGCCTCAAGAAGATCGCCGCCGCGGCCGGCCTCGAGATCAAGCTGGAGGACCTGGAGGAGGACGACGTCGTCCGCCCCCTCCCGCCGCTGAAGGCCGACGGCGTCCGCACGCTCTGGGACGCTCTCCGCGACACCGCCGAGACGTCCGGGCTGGACGTCATCGTCGACCGCCGCCGCCTCCGCGTGGCCGAGGACCTCGAGGCCGTCGAGTTCTGGACCTCGTGGTGGGAAACCGAGAAGGAAGAGTAGCCTCCGCGGTCCGAGTTAGGTTCCGGCACTCCTGGCGGGCCGCTTATCCTGAGCGAGCCGCGAGAGAGTCGAAGGATGACCCTCGATAACCCTTCGACTCCGCTGCGCTCCGCTCAGGGTAAGCAGGGCGAGCGGATCGCCCTGCTTAGCTCTTCCGGCCCATCAGCTTCCCGAACAGGCGGCCCGTGAACGACTCCTTCTTCGGCGCCTGGGCGGCCGGGACCGCGCCGGGCTTGGACGTCACGATCGGCTTCAGCCCGCCCATGCCGAACTTCTGCGCGAACTGGGTCGAGCCGAGCGAAGCCACGGGCGTGACCGGGGCGGCGCCCGCCGGCAGCGGGATATACCCCGACTTCGTCGAGAGCGCGGCCTGCGACGGCGTGGGCTCGTTGACGGGCGTCGTCAGCGCCGCGCCGTCGGGCAGCGGCACGTAACGGGAGTCGGCGGGAGTCTCTTCGGGGACCGCGGCCGATTCGACGATGGCCGCCTCGGCCGAAAGCATGACCGTGTCCGGGGCGACGCTCGCGGCTTCGACGGGCGCGGCGGCCTCGACCGGCGCGGGCTCCGCGGCGACGGGCACCTCGGCGGACGGCTCGGCGAGCCGGGCGGCGGCGTCCGCGAGGCCTTCGACCATGACGGGCTCGACCGCCGGAGCGACTTCGGGGGCGGCTTCCGCCGCGACGGGCTCCGGCGCGGGCGCTTCGATGACGGCTTCGACCACCGGGGCCGGCGTTTCGATGACGGGCTCGGGGGCGGGCGCTTCGACGGCCGGCTCGGCCGCCGGAGCGGCTTCGGGCGCGGCGGCTTCCGCGACCGCGGGTTCGGGCGCCTCGACGACGGGCTCCGCGATCGGGGCTTCCGCGACGGGTTCTGGGGCGGGCGTTTCGACGACGGCTTCCGCGACCGGGGCTTCGGCGACGGCCGGCGCGGCCGCTTCGGCGACGACGGGGGCGGGCTCGACCGCCGGAGCGACGTCCACGCTCGCGGAGGTGGGCTCGGCCGCCGGAGCGACTTCCACGCTTGCGGAGGCGGGCTCGACCACCGGGGCGACGTCCGCGGGCGCCTCGAGGATCGCGTCCACCGCCGCTTCGGCGGGGGCGACCTCGGCTTCCGCGGCCACCGGCTCGCCGGATTCGGGGAAGAGGTCGGCGAGGGCGTCCATCGGCTGGAGGGCCGGCGCCGACACCGGCAGGCGGGCGAAGATCTCCTGGGACAGGTTCATGTAGTCGACGGCGCCGTTGGAATCGGGCGCGTGGTCGAAGATGGTCTTGCCCTGGCTGGGGGCCTCGACGAGGCGGACGTTGACGCGGATGCGCGTCTTCATCACGCGGCCGGGGAAGTGCTTCTCGAGGTCGGCGAGGACCTCGCGGTTGATGGCGCGGCGCGGGTGCATCATCGTGGTGATGACGCCGGCGACCTTGAGCAGGGGATTGACCTTGGCCTTGATCCGCTCGATGGTGTCCATGAGCAGCGAGAGGCCGTGGAGCGCGTAGAACTCGCAGGTGACCGGGATGTAGACCTCGTTCACGTAGGCGAGGCTGTTGACGTTGAGGAAGCCGAGCTGGGGCGGGGAGTCGACGAGCACGACGTCGTAGGCGTCCTGGTCGAGGTCGCGCATGGCCCGCTTCATGACCGAGTGGGACTCGGGGATGGAGGCCAGCTCCGCTTCGCCGCCGGCCAGGTGGATGTTGGCGGGGATGATCGAGAGCCGGTCCTGGACGGGATGGATGACCTCGGCGGGCTTGGCGGCGCCGGCGAGGAGCGTGTAGATCGTCTTGTCGAGGCGGCGGGGGTCGAGGCCGAGCGCGACGGTCGCGTGGGCCTGCGGGTCCAGGTCGATGAGCAGGACGCGCTTGCCCAGCTTGGCCAGGCCGGCGCTGAGGTTGACGGCGGTCGTGCTCTTGCCGACGCCGCCCTTCTGGTTGACTAGAGCGATACTGATCACGGCTTCCCCCTCTCTCTCTCCTGGCCGGGACCTCCCGGCCGCCTAAATCATAACATACAAATCATAAACTACAGAAAAAAAGATAAAGTTTTTCGGGAAAGGCTGTCCCGGCGGGGTGGGGGCCGCTTGACCGGGCCCCCCGAATAGCCTAGAACCAAGCGATGCGCTTCGAGGACGCCCTTCTCCGGCTCCATCCGTCGGACGACGTGGCCGTCGCGAAGATCCCCGTCGCCGCCGGCACCGCCCTCGTCGACGGCGCCGCCTCCCAGGAGATCCCCAAGGGCCACAAGATCGCCCTGCGCGCGCTCGCCAACGGCGCGCCCGTCCGCAAGTACGGCCAGATCATCGGCTTCGCCGCCGGCCCCATCGCCCCGGGCGAGCACGTCCACGTCCACAATTTGAAAGTGAAGGACTTCGGGCGCGACTACCAGTTCGCCACCGAGCTCCGCCGCTTCCCGGCGCCGGAGCCGCGGACCTTCCAGGGCTTCCTCCGCCCCGACGGCCGCGCGGGCACGCGCAACTACATCGGCATCGTCTCCACCGTCAACTGCTCCGCCTCGGTCTCGCACTATATTCGCGACCGGTTCCGCGACGTCCGCCGCGAGTACCCGAACGTCGACGGCGTCGTCGCCTTCACCCACAAGAGCGGCTGCAACGTCCAGCCCGGCGAGCCCTACAAGGCGCTCCAGCGCGTCCTGCTCGGGATGACGCGACATCCCAACATCTCCGCCTACCTCATGATCGGGCTCGGCTGCGAAGGCCACAACGTGCAGTTCATGCGCCGCGACGGGAATCTCGACGACCGCCAGGCGTCCTTCTTCGTGATCCAGGAGGAAGGCGGCATCGCCAAGACCGTCGAGCGGGGCGTCGAGGCCATCCGGCGCCTCCTGCCCAAGGCGAACGAGGCGCGGCGGACGTCGCAGCCCCTCTCCAAGCTCGTCCTCGCGATGAACTGCGGCGGCTCCGACGCCTACAGCGGCATCACCGCGAACCCGGCCCTGGGCGTCGCGTCGGACCTGCTCGTCGCGCACGGCGGGACGTCGATCCTCGCCGAAACCCCGGAGATCTACGGCGCCGAGCACCTGCTCACGCGGCGCGCGACGTCCCCCGCGATCGGCGAGAAGCTGCTCGCCCTCGTCCGCTGGTGGGAGGAGCACGCGAAGCAGTTCGGGGCGTCGATCGACAACAACCCCTCCTACGGCAACAAGGAGGGCGGGCTCACCACGATCTACGAGAAGTCGCTCGGCGCGGTCGCCAAGAGCGGGCAGGCGCCGCTCGTCGACGTCTACCGCTACGCCGAGACCGTGACGGCCAAGGGCTTCTGCTTCATGGACACGCCCGGCTTCGATCCCGTGAGCATGACGGGCCTGATCGCGGGCGGCGCGACCGTGGGCGTCTTCACGACCGGGCGCGGCAGCGTCTACGGCTGCAAGCCCTCGCCCTGCGTCAAGGTGTCCACCAACACCGCGACTTACGAGAAGATGACGCCCGACATGGACCTCAACGCGGGCACCATCGTCGACGGCGCGGAGACGATCGACCAGGTCGGCCGCCGCATCTTCGAGAAGGTGGTCGAGACCGCCTCCGGCGACCCCACCAAGAGCGAGGCCCAGGGCATCGGCGACGAGGAGTTCGCGCCCTGGATGCTCGGCCCCACGTTCTAGATTAGCCACAGAGGCACAGAGCGGACGCATGAAGGATGATGCCTGCCCGGCCTGTGGGGCTCGCCTTGGCTTGAAGGGCCTGTCATTCTTCATGGTCAACGTCGCCGTCGACAAGCATTGCAACGCGAGCCCGACATGTCGCCTCCAAGTGGAATTCCTTCCGGAAGAACGGAGAGTGGAAGTACGACTCGCGTCCCCTCCAAAAGGTCCAAAGCCCAAGCGCAAAAGGTCGCCGTCTCGGTGACTCTGTGGCTCTGTGGCTAATCTGCCCATCTATGAAGTCGAGGGAAAGATCCTCGACGCCCTGCGCGGCGGCGGCCGGCTGATTCTCTCGGCGCCGACGGGCTCCGGCAAGTCCACGCAAGTCCCCCAGATGCTGCTCAAGCACGGCTTCCTCGACAAAGGGGACGTGGTCGTGCTGCAGCCGCGGCGGCTGGCGGCGCGCATGCTCGCCGCCCGCGTCGCGGAGGAGCTGGGCGTCGAGCTCGGCCGCGAGGTCGGCTACCAGGTCCGCTTCGAAAGCGCGGTCTCGGCCGCCACGAAGATCCGCTTCGTGACCGAGGGCATCCTGCTGCGGCGGATGATCGACGACCCGAGCCTGCCGGGCGTCGCCGCGATCGTCTTCGACGAGTTCCACGAGCGGCATCTCTACGGCGACGTCACGCTCGCGCGGGCGCTCGACGCCCGGCCCGACCTCAAGCTGATCGTGATGTCGGCGACCCTGGATGTCGAGCGGCTGGAAACCTATCTCGCGCCCTGTGTCACGGTGCGCTCCGAAGGGCGGACCTTCCCGGTGGCGGTCGAGCACCACGCCTCCGACGCCCCGGTCTGGGACCAGGCGGCGGACGTCTTCGCGCGCTGGGACGGAGAGGGCGACGTCCTGATCTTCATGCCCGGCGGCTACGAGATCAGCCGGACGATGGAGGCGATCCGGTCGCGGGGAGCGAAGGGCTTCGACGTCCTTCCGCTGCACGGGGATCTCTCGCCGCGCGACCAGGACGCGGCGGTGGCGAAGACGGGACGCCGGAAGGTGGTCGTCGCGACGAACGTGGCGGAGACGTCGATCACGATCGACGGCGTCCGCCTCGTGATCGACAGCGGGCTCGCGCGCGTCGCGCGCTACGACCCGCAGCGGGGGATCAACACGCTGCTGATCGAGAAGATCAGCCGGGCGTCGGCCGAGCAGCGGGCGGGGCGCGCGGGCCGCACGGCGCCGGGGACCTGCGCGCGGCTGTGGCCGTCGGGCGAGACGCGGCAGGCGTGCGAGCTGCCGGAGGTGAAGCGGCTGGACCTGGCGGAAGTGGTGCTCGCGCTGAAGGACGCGGGGGTGGCGGACGTCCGGACGTTCCGCTGGCTGGAGGCGCCGACGGAGACGGCGCTGGCGGACGCGGAGCGGCTGCTCGAGGCGCTGGGGGCGCTGAAGGGCGGGGCGATCACGGCGCTGGGGCGGCGCATGCTGAAGTTCCCGCTGCACCCGCGCTGGGCGCGGATGCTGCTGGCGGGGCCGGCGCGGCCGGCGGCGCTGCTCGCGGCGCTGACGCAGGGGCGCGACCTCCTGCTGCGCGGCTGCGACCGGGAGACGGAGGCGTTCCGCGAGCGGATCCTGGCGGACAAGGAGACGTCCGACTTCTGGCGCCTGGTGAAGGCGTACGCGTGGGCGGAGAAGCAGGACTTCAAGCTCGACGCCTGCCGCCGCGCGGGGATCCACGCGGTGACGGCGCGGCAGGTCGGCCCGCTCTTCCGCCAGATCCTGCGGATCGCCGAGAAGGAGGGGCTCGACATCCAGCGCGAAGGCTCCGAGGAGGAGCTTCGGAAGAGCGTGCTGACGGCGTTCCCGGACCGGGTGGCGCGCCGGCTCGACGAGGGCACGCTGCGCTGCGAGCTCGTCGGAGGACGTCGGGGCAACCTCGCGAAGGAGAGCGTCGCGCGCCACGCGCCGCTGATCGTCGCCGCGGAGGTGCGCGAGGTCGAGGGCAAGGAGCTCAACACGATCTTGAGCCTGGCGACGGCCGTCGAGCCGGCCTGGCTGAAGGAGCTGTTTCCGGAGGCGATCTCGACGCGGGTGTCGACGACCTACGATTCCGGGGCGCGGAAGGTCGTCGCGGCGGAAGAGCTCTGCTTCCGCGACCTGGCGCTGGAATCGAAGGCGCTGGAGCGGCCGCCGGCGGAAGAGGCGGCGCGGCTGCTGGCGGTGGAGGTCGTGGCGGGCCGGCTGAAGCTCGACGGCTGGGACCACGGCGTGGAGCAGTGGATCGAGCGCGTGAACCTGATCGCGAAGCGCGCGCCGGAGCTCGGCATCGCGGAGATCGACGAGGGGGGACGTCGGGCCCTCATGGAGCAGCTCTGCGCGGGGGCGTCGAGCTACAAGGAGATCAAGAGCCGGTCCGTGATGGCGGCCGTCAAAAGCTGGCTCGACGCGGCGGGGCAGGGGCTGATCGAGAAGCACGCGCCGGAGCGGCTGACGATGTCGAACGGCAAGACGCCGAAAGTCACCTACGCGCCCGAGGGTCCGTACGTCGCGCTGAAGATCCAGGACCTTTTCGGGGTGTCGAAGATCCCGGCGATCGCGCTGGGGAAGGTGACGCCGCTCGTCCACATCCTGGCGCCGAGCCAGCGGCCGGTGCAGATCACGCGGGACCTGGAAGGCTTCTGGCGGGACCACTACCCGGGGATCAAGAAGGAGCTCCAGCGGAAGTATCCGCGGCACGAGTGGAGGTGACGCTACTCGAGGATCTCGACGTCGTCGATCAGGAAGGAGAGGTCGTCCGGGCCGTCGAACCTGAACACGAGGTTCGTCGGGACTTCTCCCTCCATGGCGAGGCCGTCCATCCGGAAGTTTCCCTTCAGTTCCTTGAGGAGGACGGTCGCCGTCGCCCACTCGTCGCCCCGGATGTCGCGGAAGTGGTACCAGTGGTTCTGCTTGCGGGCGATGCTCCAGGAGACGACGTAGAAGGACTTGAGCGCGGCGGGGGCCTTGTAGCGGAAGCGCAGGGTCGTGGCGGGCCCGATCGCCGAGGCCGTGGGCTTCTCGACCTGGACGCCCTTGTTCGTGACCTCGAGGGCGTTCTCCCGCGGCGCCCCTCCGGTGAACCGGCCCACGCCCCCCTCGAAGGATTCCCGGAACAGGGTCCGCGGCTCCGACGCGTCGAGCTTCACGGTCACACCCGGCGCGGCGTCGGTCATGCTCGCGGTCGTCGTGACCCGGAAGCGCAGGCCGTGCGGCCCCCCGATCGTCCCCACCTTGAAGAGGACGAAGTTCGCGCCGCGGACGAGCGTGCGGGTATACGTCTGCGGCTCCTTGCCGAATTCGAAGCCCAGCGGCATGTTGGCGATCCACGCCGCGTTCTCCCGGAGCCGGCAGCCCGTGTCCGCGTTGACCCTGAACTTGATCTTGGTCTCGTTCGCGGCGACCAGCCAGCAGGCCGCGAACGCGACCGCGGGTTCCGCGCCGGCGCCGAAGATCCGGCGGAAATCCAGCGTGCCGTCCGGCGCGGAGTGGCGGATCCACGCGACCCGCCCGCCTTCCCTCCTGGCCACCTCCAGCCCCACCGCGGGCACGTGCGTTTCGTCCTGGCGGAGGGCGTCGATGTAGAGGCCCCCATGGTCGGGCGCGTTCCAGAACGGGCCCAGGACCAGCCAATCGCGCACCTCGCCCTGCGGGCCGAGGGCGAGTCCCGCCGCGGGCACGGGAACGGGCGCGGGCGGCGGCGGCGGAGGCGGAGGAGCGGCCGCGCGCTCCTTCAGGTCTTTCTCCCAGGCCTCCGAGACCCGGCGGATTTCCGCCTGATGGCCGCCCGGCGTGGCGAGGAGGCGGTCGAGGAGCCGCCGGAACTCCTCCGGCCGCTCGAACCGGGTGTTCGACCCCGCGATCTTCCTCGCGTCTTCGATCGACTGCGCGAGCTGGCGTTCGGCGTCGCGGGTCTTCTTCATCGCGCGCGTCCGCGCCTCAAGGTCGCGGAGCCGGGGTTCGAACGACGTGCCGCGGAGCACCTTCGACGCCTCTTCGCATTTCATGAGCACGGCGTCCGGCTCGGCCGCCTGGGCGAAGCCCTCGAGCCGGGCCCAGGTCTCGGCCGCGGCCGTGCTCGGGGGCGCCGACGCGGGCGCCGGAGGCGGGGGCTTGACCGGGGGCGGCGAGGAGCCGCCGGACAGGAGGACGACCAGGATGACGAGGGCGACGACCAGCGCCCCGGCGCCGGCCGCGACCAGGGGGAGAGAAGACGTCCGGTCTCCCCCCTGGGGCTTCCGGCGGGTGCCGGGCGGAGGCCCCGTCTGGGGACGGATCTTGGTGGAGGAGATGGACGCGCGCTCCGGCCGCGCGGAGAGCTTGGCGGCGAGCCCGGGGGGAAGGCAGGCGACGCAATAGGGGATCGCGTCGACCTCCACCGCCTTGCCCTTCTCGAAATCGTCGTGGCGAAGGCTGGTCCCGCAGGTCCCGCAATAGACGATTTGCTGTCCCATCCGGCTCTCAGGATGATACCCCACGAGGAGGCCGCCATCCTGCCGGGGCCCTTACTTGCCGTCGGGATTCAGGCTCAGGCGGGCGTCCATGAAGGCGGAGCCGTCCGGGAGCGTGAAGCGCAGGATGCCGTTGAAGCCGCCGGCGCCGTTGACCACCTTGAAGAGGATCGTGTTGACGCCCTTGTTGAGGGCGATGTTCGGGGCGGTGTCCTGGTCGGGAGCGGCGCCGCGGTCGCCCTCGTACTTCAGAACCTCCTTGCCGTTGATCCAGACTTTGCCCTGGTCGTCGGAGCCCATCTTCAGGTGGAGGTCCTTGAAGTCCTTCTCGCACACCAGGTAGGCGACCAGGTAGCCGGCGCTGAAGTCGGCCTGCTTGCCCGAAGCGGCGTGGAAGTCCACCATGCCGTCGAGCGCCTCGAACGGCTTCCAGGCCAGCGCGCCGGTCTTGGTCCCGGCGGCCGGCTTGAGGCCCGCTTCGCCGTTGAGCCAGTCCTTCTGGAGCGCCTGCGGTCCCGGCGTGCCCTGCACGCTGACCGGGCCCAGGAAGAGGTACTTGCGCAGGAAGCCGTCGTCGGGCAGCCCGGGGCCGCCGGCGACCGTCTTGGGCGGCGTCGGGTTCAGCAGGCGGCGCAGCTGGGTCGGCGCGGTCTGCTTGCGATGCGCGAAGGCGGCGCGGAGCCGGCCGATGTGGCCGGGCAGGCCGTTGGCGTGGCCGGCGTCGACCTTCGCGAGCGCCGGCTTGATCACGGCCTCCACCTCGTCGAGCCGCTTGTTCCAGTCCTCGACCTTCCAGCAGGTCTTGAGGATCTCGTCCAGCCGGTTCAGGTAGCGCAGGCGGCCGTCGGGCGTCGTGATGTAGGCCTTGGCGAGGAAGCCGTTGTAATTCGGCAGCAGCGTCCCGTTGGGATCCGCGAACATCTGGTCGGTGCCCGAGGGGATGAAGACGATCTTGTCGCGCTTGGGGTCGTGATAGAGCCGGTAGTTGTTCCGGTTCATCGGATAGCCGTCCCAGTCGAACATCAGGGCTTCGATGGCCAGGTAGCTGACCCAGCGGTCGCCGTCGAGCAGCCTTTCCAGCTCCTTGAAGCGCGTCGCGGGGTCGGGAAGCTGCGCGGCGTTCCACAGCGATTTCAGCTCGCTGTACGGCGCGACGTCGTCCTTCTGGGAGATGACCTGGAGAGGCTGGTCGAGCTCCCGCAGGAATCCGCCGTCGTAGAGGTTGCCTTTCTTGGTTCCGAAGTTCCGCTCGAGGAAGGCGACGTCGTACCCCTCCTTGAGGACATAGAAGCCTTTCGGCTTGCCGTTGACGGCCAGGATCGCGTGCGCGCAGCGGGAGGCCGGCACCCCGGCGCCGCGGAAGATCTCGCCGCTGATCAGCTCCGAGACGAAGCTCGGGTCCTGCACCGAATTGTTCAGGTGGAACTTGTCGAGCCCGTGGAAGCTCTGGTCGTCCGTGAACTTGTCCATGTTGATGCTGAAGCCGGCCTTGTCGTCGATGCCGCGGAAACTGCCGGCGGCCCCCTTCAGATGGACCGCGACGTTCTTCCAGGTCTTGTCGCCTTCCTTGAGCGTCGCCCGGACGTACTTGCGCGGCTCGCGCTTCAGGGCCTCGTAGTCGCCCGGGGCGATCTCCAGCGAGAGCTCCACCACCTTGGGCGTCTTGAAGAACGCGTCGGCCGCGAGCGCGTTCGGATCGACGGCCGGCTTCTTGGGAGCGGGCGGCGCCGGCGCCGGCGGGGCGGCGGGCTTGGGCGGCGGAGCCTGCGGCTTGGCGGCCTGGGCGGGCGCGGGCGCCGCCGGGGCCGTCGCCGCCTTCGGGCTCCGGGTCAGCGCCCAGACGCCGAGGCCGGCCAGGACGACGAGCGCGATCGCCGCCGCCAGAAGAGGCCGGCGCGAAGGGCGGGCGGGAGCTTTCGCGACCGCCGGAGCCGAGACCTTCGACGTCCTCCGGGGCTTTTCGACGGCCGGCTCGCTCTTCGCGGGCTCCGGCGCGGCGGGCTCGCCGACGATCCAGCTCTGGGCGCATTTGCGGCAGCGCACCGACTTGCCGGCCCGGTCCGCGCCCACCTGGTACGCGGCCCGGCACTTCGGGCACTGGATGCGGACCATCGTGCTCAACACGACTTCACCTCGACCTCCTGAACCCCTTCGATGGCGCTCAGAAGGCTGACCAGGACGTACACGAGCTCAGGCGGCGGAAGGTCCACGGCATACGTCGCGTCGAGGGAGCTTCCGCCGCGGGCCGTGGCCAGCTCCAGGAGGCGATGATTCGGGAGATGCTTGTCGAGCGCGCTCTTCAACGCGCCCTCGACTTTCATGGCGCTGGACAGGCGCAGGATCAGCCGGCCGGAAGGAAGGAGGACGCCGGCCGTCTTCGCGCGCCCCGAGAACACCCACGCCGCCGCCAGGACCAGCGGCGCGCAGGCCACCGGCATCAGGAAATAGCCGCTGCCGGCGCACATCCCGCAGGCGACCGCGTAGATGACGAACGAGGTGTCGCGGGTGTCCTCCACCTCGGTGCGGAAGCGGACGATCGCCAGCGTCCCCACCAGGCTGAACGCCCGCGCGACGTTGTCCCCGATGACCAGCGTGACCAGGGCGATCAGCAGCGACAGCAGGACCAGGGTCGCCAGGAAGGAAGGTTCGGCCCGGCGCTGGCCCCGCTTGCAGGCGACGGCATAGACGCCGGCGGCGAGAAAGCCCATCGCGAACGACGCGCCCAGCCGCAGCGCCATCGCGGATGACGTCAGGACGTGGCCCCCCTCCGCCGCTTGCTTCAGAAAGTCCATGCTCCCCTCAAGTTCCCCGCGCCGTCGCGAGGCCGCACATCCCCATGCAGCGACGGTACTTGGACACGCGGGCCGTCCGCGACGGCAGCTCGGGCAGCAGCCGGCGGAACAGCTCGGGCATCGCGTCGTGGAACTTCAGCTCCAGCAGGGCGCCGCCGGGGAGCAGGTCGAGGCCCTCCGCCAGGGGGTGGGCGTCCCAGCCGCGGGCCGGCACGCCGATCAGGTTCTCGTCGATCGTCAGGCGGACGGCCTGGAGGCCGACCATCCCGTAGAACGCGGCGCGTTGATACCCGACCCGGCAGGTCGGCGCGACCCGCTTTTTCAAGGCGTATTCCAGGAACCAGCCGGCGGACCAGCCCGCCGGCGGAATGGCCCCGTCGACATATCCGGCCAGCCGCTGAAGGTCCCCGGGGGCGACTTCGACCCGGCGCTTGCGGACCTGGTCGCCCCGCTTGACCTTGCGCTCCAGAAAGACGAAGGGGGCCGCGTCGTAGCGGCGCAGCCTCAGCTTGCTGGCGCGGTAGCCGGGCGAGCGGTGGAAGACGTCGAGGTCCGGGGTGTCGCAGTACACCGACGTGACCCGGTAGCTGCCGTCCTCCCCGTGGGGATCGGGACGCAGGTGGCGGTGGGCCCACTCCTTCATGCGGGGGACGTCGATCCGCGCCAGCTCGAACTTCAGCTCGAACGCGGGGCCCGCCCCCGCGTCGGCCCGGAGCCCGGGCGAGCGCGCGGCATCGGCCGGCAAGCCCGCGGAGGGCTCGTTTCCGGATGACTCCAGTTCGCTTTCCACCTGTCCGAGTCGCTCCTTCATGCAAATTTTACATCACGTCTCTTGACATAGCACATCCGTTCCCAAACGTCGCCCTTTGTTGCCGGGATTTGACGGGCGCTGATTTTCGGGACATCCCGGCCGGGGGCGGGCTATCCTCCCGATACCATGAGCGAGGACGCCAGCGACGACCGCGACATCCGCCTGGGCAGCCTGGCCCTGCGGGCCAAGCTCGTGAATCCCGACCAGCTCCGGCGCGTGCTGGCCCTGCAGGCCGAGGAGGCGCTGGCCGGCCGGGCCGTCCCCATCGGCGTGCTGATGGTGCGCAAGGGCTTCGTGACCCAGGAGCAGCTCCGGGACCTGCTGACGCGGCAGGAATCCCTGCGGCGCAAGCCGGAGTGACGAAACGGATCCTTTCCGGGAATGCGGACGCGTAGATACTCGTTACAACAACGAACGTTGAAACGAGGAGAGGCGACCATGATCACGATCCGGAAGGGCGAAGACCGCGGGTACTCGGACCTGGGCTGGCTCGACTCCCTGCACACGTTTTCCTTCGCCGGCTACCACGATCCCGCGCAGATGGGCTTCCGGGCCCTGCGCGTGATCAACGAGGACCGGGTCGAGCCCGGCCAGGGCTTCGGCGCCCATCCGCACATGGACATGGAGATCCTCTCCTACGTGCTGGACGGCGGCCTCGAGCATAAGGACAGCCTGGGCACGGGCGCGGTCCTGCGCCCCGGCGAGCTGCAGCGCATGAGCGCCGGCACCGGCGTCATCCACAGCGAGTTCAACGCGTCGGACAAGGAGCGGGTCCACTTCTACCAGATCTGGATCTATCCCGACCGCAAGGGCCTGACGCCCGAGTACGAGCAGAAGGCCTTTCCGCCGGAGGAGCGGCGCGGGCGGCTCCGCCTGCTCGCGTCCCCCGACGGCCGCGACGGCTCGCTCCGGATCCACCAGGACACCCGCCTCTACGGCGCCCTGCTGGAGCCCGGCCAGGAGCTCGTCCATCCGCTCGCGCCCCATCGCCACGCCTGGCTGCAGGTGGTCCGAGGGACGCTGAGCCTCAACGGCCACGACCTCGAGAAGGGCGACGGCGCCGCCGTGAGCGACGAGACCGCCCTCACGTTGAAGGCCCGGGAAGACGCGGAGATCCTGCTCTTCGACCTGGACTGATCCGGCTACGCGAGGTTCCACCGGAAGAGGATTCCGTCCATGCAGACTTCCGCGACCGCCAGCAGCTCCGTCCAATCCTCGCCGCCCTCGAACAGCATCGACATCCACTCGTCCGCGCGGGTCATGGTCCTCTCCTTTCCAGTTCTCTTGCCCTGACCCTTCAAGAGGTAGGAAAGAAGCCACGATCTCGAGAAAATCGTCCGGAGTCGCCCGGCTTGTTCCGCGACCGATCAGGCGTGCTTGCGCGGCCGGCGGCTTTTCGAGGCGCGGAGCGGGCGGAGCGTCGCGATCAGGCCGATGCCGACGTACGCGAGGGTGCCTTGGGGCGTCAGGATGGCCATCGCGCCTCGCCCCAGGGTGAATTGCTCCACGCTCCGGATCCGGAAGCGCTGGCCGTCGACGAGCCTCAACTCGAACGGCTGAAAAGGCCGCGCCTTGGCGAACGCGTCGACCTCCTCTTTGCGCATCATGGCATCATAGGCCTCCGGCGATTGAAGAGCAATCGGCGTGCCAGTGCCGCCCCAGGGAGTCGGGATGCTCGAAGCGCGGTCGGTTGTCACCTTGTTACGTTTCGTAACGTCGTCGTCAGTAGTCGAAGGTGCGCGCGAGGACGAGGAAGGTGTTCAGCAGCTTCATCCAGGAGGGCTTCTGGACGCCGCCGCGGCCGGGTTTGGTGCCGAAGCCCGAGCGGTCGAAGACCGGCTGGAAGTACCAGCGCAGCAGATTCTCGGCGCGGGGGATGTCGCCCCGCAGCTCCAGCCAGGCGTAGCTGAAGTCGCCGTCCTCCAGCTTGGCCGCCCCGGCCAGCGCCTTCAGTTTCTCGTAGTGCTTCCGCAGCCGCGCGTGGAAGCCGGAGCTTTCCGCCTTGCCCACGTAGAAGGGGGCTTCGACGACGTCCCGGTGGTACAGGAAGTACACGCCTTGCGAGGAGGGCGCGCCTGCCGGCGGCATGGGATAGCGGACGCGCTGGCGCGCCTTGAACAGCAGCTGATTGAGGAGCCCCATCTCCGAAGCGTTGGGGACCATCTTTTCTCCCTCTGCCCTCGACGTCCTAGAGAATAAAAGTTTCGAGGGAGAAAACAAAACGAAGAAAAAGCCGTCAGGCGCTCGACGTCCTCCGCCCGCGGTCGCGGTCGTCGGCGAGGCCGCGCCAGAAGGCGAGGACGCCGTCGAGCATCTCGTGCGCGGCCTTGAGGAAGCGGGCTTCGTCGAAGCCGGGCTTCGACCACTCCTCCTTGAGCTCCTCCTCGGTGTGGGCCGCGTGCTGGTTCTCCAGCTGGTCGTGGAAGGTCCAGAAGCCCAGGGGCAGGGAAGGGCACTCGCGCGCCTGGAAGGCCTTGAGGCCCGCGACCAGCTCCTTCCAGAAGCCGGCGGCGGCCCAGTGCTCCACGGCGTAGGACGCGCCGGCCGCGACCGAGCCGTCCTCGGAGCCCTAGATGCGCAGCAGCTCGTCGCAGAAGAAGAGCGTCGGCGGCGTGCCGAGCCGGCGCTTGCCCAGGTCGGAGAAGCTCAGCCCCAGCGGCTTCGCGAACTTCACCAGCCACTCGAAGTGGGCCGCGCCGAACTTGAACATCCCGCCTTCCACCGTCCCCTCCGTGCCCACCAGGCTGGGATCGGTAGCGCCGTCGCCGACCCCGGCCCGCGCTGGGCCCTGCTTGGGCCGGAAGATCACGCCCAGCTCGTTCAGCAGGATCTCCTTGGAGGCGTGGTAGCTCTCCAGGTCGGGCGCGTTCAGCACCTTGCGCAGCTGCGCCTCGATGAAGAGGTGGCTGAAGACCGAGAACTGCGTCGTCAGGTGGCGCACCTCGTCGCGCGTCGCCCCGCCCTTCGCGAACCAGGGCGTGTACGGGTTGGCGCAGACCACCGGGTGCCGGCTCACGGCGTCGAGCGCCCGCTCGACGAACGCCGGGAACTGGTCGGACGCGCGGGACGCGGCGGCGGTCGACATCTTACGCTCCTTTCAGGATCCTGCCCCGGCACTCTCCCAGTCCGATCCGCCGAGCTCCGGGACGTTCGGCGTATCCGCGGAGGACGACCTCGTCGCCGTCCTCGAGCCAGCGCCGCGACGTCCCGTCGGGGAGCTTCACGGGCTGGGCTCCGTTGGCCGTGATTTCCAGCAGGCAGCCCCGCGCCTCGTCGCCCTCGCCGGACACCGTGCCGGAGGCGATCAGGTCGCCGGGCCGCAGGTTGCAGCCGTTGGACGCGTGGTGCGCGACGAGCTGCGCGGGCGTCCAGTAGAGCTCCTTCGTCCGGCCCACGCTGAGGCGCGACGTCCCCAGCCAGGCCTCGAGCGTGAGGTCGAACGCGACGTCGCCCGCGAGCGACAAGTAGGGCAGCGCCGGGTCGCGCGGCGCGGGCGCGACGCGGAACGGGTCCAGCGCCTCGAGCGGGACCACCCAGGGCGAGACGCTCGTGGCGAAGCTCTTCCCGAGGAAGGGGCCGAGCGGCTGGTATTCCCAGGCCTGGATGTCGCGCGCGGACCAGTCGTTGACCAGGCACACGCCGAAGATCCGGTCCTGGGCCTCGGCGATCGGGATCGACGTCCCCAGCGCGTTCCCCGGACCCACGAAGAAGCCGAGCTCCAGCTCGTAGTCGAGCTTCTCCGTCGGCCCGAAGTCGCCGGCCTTCCGCTGGCCCGACGGCCTCCGCACCGCCGTGCCGCTGGGCACGAGGGACGACGAGCGGCCGTGGTAGCCGATCGGCACGTGCTTGTAGTTCGGCAGCAGGGGATTGTCCGGGCGGAACAGACGTCCAACGCGCGTCGCGTGCTGGATCGAGGCGTAGAAGTCCGTGTAGTCGCCGACCCGCGCGGGCAGGAGGAGCTCCGCGCGGAGGCGGTCGTGCAGATGCTTCGCGGCCTTTTCCCGTTCGGCGCGGGGCGCTTCGACGTCCAGCAGCGCGCTCAGCCGCGCGCGCAGCGCCTTCCAGGCCGGCTTTCCCAGCGCCATCAGGCCGTTCAGCTCGGGCGCCGCGCAGGCCAGCGCCGCGTCCTTCGACGCTCCCTCGAAGAGGCCGTCGCGCGCCGCGGCGGCGACGTCGAGGATCCGGTCGCCGATGGCCACGCCGCAGCGCGCCGCGCCGGCGGTCCGGAAGACGCCGAACGGCAGGTTCTGGATCGGGAAGTCGGTGTCGGCCGACTCCGCGGATTCCACCCAGCTCTTGCTCACAGGTATTTGAGCTCCCGAAGATGGTCCAGGGGTTCTTGGAAGGAGCAGGATCCGAAGGACGTCGCGAAACTCCGGACGCCGGCCAGCGGGATCTTCCGCCCGCGCCACGACGCGGCCCCGGCCTCGAACTGGAAGGGCTCCCGCTCCTCGAGCAGGCGGACGAGGTCGCCCTCTCGGCCGCCGTTCTTCGCGAGCGCCGCGGCCAGGAAGAGGTTGAGGAAGCCGTGTCCCTCCGCGTGGCGGAGCGGATGGTGCAGGCCGGCCGTCGCCTTGAACGCGAGGCCCGTCGCCGCGCACGCGACCAGGAAGGCGGCGACCTGGGCCGACGGAGGCGTGTTCGCGAGCCGGATCTTCGCGCGGCCGCCCGAGGCGGCGATCGGGTGAAGGAGGTCGAGCCGGTCCAGCGGGATCTCGAAGAAGAGGGGGGTCCTGGAGCGCCAGATCTGGTCCAGCTCCGTCGCCTTCATCTCCAGGGACTTCGCGCCGGGGACGTCGAGCGGACGATCGACGATCACGCTCAGCTCCCAGTCGGTCCGCCCGAGCTCCGCCAGGCGGGCGTAGGGCACGACGAAGCGGCCGAGGGCCCAGCGGTCGGGGCCGGAGCGGGCCCGCGCGTATTCGGCGACGGCGTCCGCCATCGAGAGCGTCGCGGGCGGGAAGAGCCCGGCGTAGTCGACGATGCCCGCCAGGAAGTCCTTCATGGCGCGCTCCAGGACGTCGGGTACGCGGGATCCTCGAGCGCGGCCGCGCCGCGGGCGACGGTCAGCGGCTTGAAGGTGTCGACCATCACCGCGAGCTCGTCGGTCTCCTTCTTGCCGATCGAGGCTTCGGCGCGGCCCGGCTGCGGCCCGTGCGGGAGGCCCGCGGGATGGAGCGTGATCGACCCGCTCTCGACGCCCTTCCGGCTCGTGAACTCGCCGCGCACGTAGTAGAGCACCTCGTCGGACATCACGTTCGAGTGGTTGTAGGGCGCGGGGACCGACCGCGGATCGAAGTCGAGCGGCCGCGGACAGAAGGAGCAGACGACGAAGCCGTCGCCCTCGAACGTCTGGTGCACGGGCGGCGGCAGATGGACGCGCCCCACGCGCGGCTCGAAGTCGAGGATGTTGAAGGCGTAGGGGTAGTAGCAGCCGTCCCAGCCCACGACGTCGAAGGGATGGTTCTTCACCGCGCACTCGGTGAGCGTCTCGCCCGACTTCACGAGGACGCGGAACTCGCCGGTCTCGTCCTTCGGCGCGCGGAACTCGGGGCCGCGAAGGTCGCGCTCGGAGAAGGGGCTCGACTCCAGCATCTGCCCGTGCTCGTTGCGGTAGCGCGCGGGCACGCGGATCGCGCCGGGGCTTTCGACGACGAAGAGGCGGTGGGGGGCCTCGCCCAGCCGCAGCCGCGTCAGCAGCCCGCGCGGCACCACGAGGTAGTCGCCCGGGCCGTAGGCGAGCTCGCCGAAGGACGTCTCGAGGACGCCCTGGCCCTCGTGCACGTAGAGCAGCTCGTCGGCCAGGCCGTTGCGGTAGAAATGCGCGTCGCTCTTCGACGGCCGGACCATCGAGATCGAGACGTCGGCGTTGAAGAGCAGCGGCACGCGGTCGAGCGTCGCGCTCGGGCCCGACGTCAGCGCGGCCGCGCGGAAGTGCCGCGGCGCGAGCGCCCCTTCGGCGGCCTCGAGGCGGAGGTCGCGGAGCTTCTTGAAGGACGTCGACGCCGTGGGCGGCCGGAGATGATAGAGCAGCGACGAGGGCCCGGAGAAGCCGCGGCTGCCGACCAGCTCCTCGGGCAGAAGGGCGCCGGCCGCGTTCCGGAACGCGATGTGCCGCTTCTTGGGGACCTCGCCGGCTTTTCTATAGAAAGGCATAGCCGCTCCGCGAAATCCCAAATCCCAAAACCCAAATCCCAAAGGGTTCCCCCTGCCCCCCGGGGGGGAACGGGGGGACGTCATTGGGATTTGGGAGTTGGGTTTTGGGATTTCCTCTCACAGGTTTCCCCGCCGGGCCTGCTCGGCCTCGATCGCCTCGAAGAGCGCCTTGAAGTTGCCTTTGCCGAAGCCGCGGCTGCCGCGGCGCTGGATGATCTCGAAGAACAGCGTCGGCCGGTCCTCGACCGGACGCGTGAAGATCTGCAGAAGATACCCCTCCTCGTCGCGGTCCACCAGGATGCCGAGCGGGCGGAGGGCGTCGATCGACTCCCGGATCTCGCCGACGCGGTCGGGAAGGCGGTCGTAGTAGCCGTCCGGGACGCGGAGGAAGTCGACCCCCGCCGCCGCCAGCGCCGAGACGGTGCGGAGGATGTCGGAGCTCGCCAGCGCGATGTGCTGAACCCCGGGGGCTCGGTAATAGTCGAGGTATTCCTGGATCTGGCTCTTGCGACGTCCCGGGGCCGGCTCGTTGATGGGAAGGCGGATGGACGTCGAGCCGTTGGCCATGACGATGCTCATGAGCGCGCTGTACTCGGTGGAGATGTCCTTGTCGTCGAACGTGAGGTAGCGCCGGAAGCCCATGACGTTCTTGTACCACTCGGCCCACGCGTCCATCTTGCCCGTTTCGACGTTGGCGACGACGTGGTCGATCGAGTTGATGCCGACGGACTCGCCGGGGACGTCGGCGGGCGCGTAGCGGGGCAGGAAGGGGCCCGTGTAGCTCTTCGACGCGACGAGCGAGTGGATCGTGTCGCCGTAGGCGCGGATCGCGGCGTGGCGCGCGACGCCCCGGTCGTCGGCGACGTCCTTCGGCTCGCTCACGGCGGCGCCGCCGCGGCGGACGGCTTCGTGGAAGGCGTGATCGACGTCCTCCACCTCGAGCGCGACGTCGCGGACGCCGTCGCCGTGCCGCCGCACGTGCGCGGCGACGGGGGACGTCGGAGAAAGCGCGCCGGTGAGCACGAACGTCGCGGTGCCTTGCCGCAGCACGTACGAGCAGCGCTTGCGGCTGCCGGTCTCGAGGCCGCGGTAGGCGATCTGCGAGAAGCCGAAGGCCTTGCGATAGAAGTAGGCGGCCTGCTTGGCGTTGCCGACGTAGAACTCGACGTGATGGACGCGCTTGATGCCGAGGGGATTCTCGGCCGTCGACGCTTCCGTGACGCGCTTGAGCTCACTCATGGTCCGCCTCCAACGGCAGGGCGGTTTCGGACTTGATCTCTTTCAGCACGATGCTGGTGCGGATGCGGTCGACGCCCGGCACCTTGGTCAGCGATTCCACCAGGAAGGTCTCGAGGTGGAGATGGTTCCGGACGACGACCTTCATCAGGTAATCGTAATCGCCGGTCATGTGATGGCACTCGAGGACCTCGGGCATGGCCTGGATCGCCTTGCTGAAGCCGGCGACCATCTGGGGCTGGTGGTGGGCGAGGGTGACCTGGACGAAGCAGAGGAGGTCGAGGCCCACCAGCTCCCGGCGCAGCAGGGCCGCGTAGCCGCGGATGATGCCGTCGTTTTCGAGCCGGCGCAGGCGCTTCATGAGCCCCGGGGGTGAAAGCTTGACGCTCCGGGCCAGATCGACGCTGCTCTGGCGGCCGTCGCGCTGCAGCAGCGTGAGCACCTGGCGGTCGACGCCGTCCAGGGGGCGGTTTGTATTATTAACTTTCATCTACTAGATAGATTACGAATAGCACTTGTATTAGTCAATTAGTTTCGTATTATTATCATATGTCGACCAAGGCGTACGCCCAGACCGGACCCGAGTGCGTGGAGTGGCTGCGGGGCCGCGGCCGCTCGGCGCTCCGCCGCATGGTGGAGCGCGTGTCGCGGCCGGGCGTGCTGTCGCTCGCCGGCGGACTTCCCGCGCCCGAGCTCTTCCCGGCTCAGGCGTACGGCGAGGCGGTCCAGCGGGTGCTGGCGAACGATCCGCGGGCGCTGCAGTACGGCGCGTCGTACGAGCCGCTGCGGGTCCGGCTGGCCGCGCTGCTCGCCGAGCGCGGCGTCGTCTGCGAGCCTCAGGACATCCTGCTCACGAACGGCGCGCAGCAGGCGCTCAGCATCGCGGCGGGCCTGCTCCTCGCCCAGGGCGCGCCGATCGTGATGGAAGAGGCGGTCTACACGGGGGCCCTGGAGGCCGTCGCTCCCTATTCCCCCCGGATCCTGCCGGTCGGGACCGACCGCCGGACGGGGTTGGACGTCGACGCCCTCGAAGCGCGCCTCGTGGCGGGCGAGCGTCCGGCCTTCGCGTACGTGATCCCGGAGGCGCACAACCCGGTGGGCGCGACGCTGAGCGACGAGAAGCGGGAGCGGCTCGCCGAGCTGGCCGAGCGCTACCGGATGCCGATCATCGAGGACGACGCCTACGGCCTGCTCGTGTACGAGGGCGCGCCGGGACGTCCGATCAAGGCGCTCGCGCCCGACTGGACGCTGCTCGTCGGCTCGTTCTCGAAGGTGATCGCCCCGGCCCTGCGCCTGGGCTATCTCGTCGTGCCGCCCGCGCTCCGGCAGGCGGCGCAGCTCTTCAAGGAGTCCTCCGATCTGGAGTGCTCGGCCCTGACGCAGCGCGCGCTGGCGTCGCTGCTCGAGAGCGGCTTCCTCCCCGGCCACCTGGCGAAGCTGCGCGAGACCTACCGCGCGCGGCGCGACGCGATGCTGGCGGCCGTCGAGGCCGAGTTCCCCGCCGGCACGCGCTTCTCGCGGCCGCGGGGCGGCTTCTTCGTGTGGGTGGAGCTGCCGGGGGACGTCGACACCGCCGCGCTCCTCGACCGCGCCCTCGACGAGGAGGGCGTCGCGTTCGTGCCCGGCTCCGCGTTTTCGGCCGACGGCCGCGGCTCCCGCCGCGCGCTGCGCCTGAGCTTCGCGAGCCAGCCGCCGGAGGCGATCGCCGAAGGCGTGCGTCGCCTGGGTCGGCTCCTGCGCTGAACCCGGACCCGGACCCGGACCCGGACACGGAACCGGAACCGGAACCGAAACGAGTGGCGCGGAGCCGATTCCCTGCTTGGGCTATAGTTCCAGAATGGAACCAACTGTTGTGGGCTTGGCCGAAGCGATAGACCGCCGGCGGGAGTTGCACCGCCAGCTTGTGCGGGTCAGAGGTGTTCTGAGGATGGACTTTGAAGGCTGGGAACTTCGACCGCTAGATGGGCAACTAAAACCTCCGCCCGAGGCGAAACTATGGATCGACCTTGGCTTTGTGCCCCAGTCGAAGTGGAAAAGCTACCGTGATGAATTCCATCGATACCCGGTTGAGGTTGTTGCCACGCTAAACGCCGACGACCACGGACACATGAGCTTGTATCCAGCAGCTTTGAGGAATGTGAAGAGCGTCACAAGATTCAAGTCCGATGCCTGAGAGGGGTGCTTCCAGCCATCGTGCGGTTTAGTTCACGAACTTGGAGAGCAGGCGCAGGTAGTGGGTCTGGTAGCTGTTGCTGTTCTCCGTCACGCTCCAGGAATTGAGCGGCCAGGCCGTGTTGAACTCCTTGAAGGCTTTCTGCGCGGGCTGGCCTTTGGGCGGGTTGGGCGCCGCCTGGCCGCACTTGGGATGGGGATTGGGGGAGTTGCAGACGCCGTCCCAGTCGTACGTCGGGTTGGCGCCGCCGGCGAGAAAGCCCGGAGCGGGGCCGTGCGTGGACACGCCCACCCGATCCCACCTGGCGCTGCCGTCGCAAAACCAGGTGTGATAGAACTCGTTGACCGACGCGTGGGCGCCCTCGCGGGACATGTTGGACAGATACACCAGGCTGAGCGGGTTGACCCCGTGGATGTAGTTGAGGTAGGCCAGGCCCGAATTGCGCGCCGCGATGGGGTCGAAGCCGGGGACGTCGAACTTCAGCAGATCCATGAACATGCCGCCCTTGGCCGCCTTGTCGCGGTTGCTGCCCCAGACGTAGGGATTGAGGTACGCCAGGTAAGGGTCGCGCCGGTCCTTCATCGCCGTCCAGTTCTCGCCGGAGTTCATGGCGTTCCGGAACCAGCCCTTGATCGTGGCGGCGACCGCCGGACTGGCGCCCGGCAGATTGGCGTAGTACAGCAAGCTGGTGTTCTCCATCTCGCGGAAGGCGTCCGCGTAGGTCTTGAGCGCCGCCTTCGTGTACTCCGCCTCGACGTGGGCCTTGTAGACGTCGCCGCCCGTCGCGGCGAACAGGTAGACCGACGCCATGCGCTTCTTCAGCGCGCGGCCGGCGTCGTTCGTCTCCTGCTGGCCGGAGCCCAGGCCGGAAGACTTGGAGGCGGCGTCGTTGTTCTTGAAGATCACGGAGGGGTTCGCGACCGCCCACGCCCACGCCTTCTCCGCTCGGGAGATCAGGCCCGGATCTTTGAGGACCTTGCCCGCGAAGGCGAACGCGGCCGCCGTCGACAGCGTGGCGTTCGTGCTGGCCGGGCCGTAATAGCTGGGCCCGGTCGCGGCGGAGGGCGGGCTCGCGTGATGCAGGCCGACGATGCTCAGCACCGCGCCGTTGCCCGCGGCGTCCTGCATCCTGGCCAGCCAGTCCACGCCCCACTTCACCTCGTCGAGGAGGTCGGACCTCCCGTTGCCGGACTCGGGGAGGTTGAAGTCGTCTCCCCAGGCGGCGGGATTCTCGACGTACGCGTGGAGCAGGGTGAGGACGTAATCCGCCGTCCAGCTCGTGTACTTGTTGTAGTCGCCCGCGTCGTACCAACCCCCGGACAGATCTTTGGCCGTCGCCGGGTTGGCTTTGTCGCTGTGCAGCCGGGCGGCCCCGTCCTGCTGGGGGCCGACGTGGCTCGCGCCGTCCGCCCACGCCGCCTCGGCGAACGGCTCCTTCTTGGCGCAGCCGGCGCGCTGGTAATAGAAAGTCCGGAAGGCGTGCTTGAGGACCGGCTTGTAGACATCCGCCGCGATCCTGAAACTCGGCGAGCGGACTTTGTTCTCGCGATCCACCACCGCGTAGGTGCCCGGCCGCGTGACGTTCGAGAAGTCGAACCACCAGGCCCGGTCGCCTGACGAGGGATCCGTCGCCCCCGCGTTCCAGGGGACCGCCGCGGCCGTCAGCGCGGTTTCCCCGCTCTTCAGGTCGACCAGCGCCAGACTGGCGCCGGGAGTGAAGCTCTGGTCGGCGTCATACCCCGTCTGGGGATCGCGGACGACCGCCACCTTCCTCGCGTCAGGCAGGTAGCCGAACTGGTCCACCACGATGAACCGGCTGACCTCCATCGCGCGGATGTCGACGACCTGCCCTTCGACTGAGCTCAGGGCAAGCAGGGGGAGGAGCAGCATCATGGGAAATACTACGTGACCCGACGCGATGTGTGTCATAACGCCCGGCCATCGAATCCGATCCGCTTCATGGATGAAAGGAGGCGGATATGGCCAAGTGGATCGCGCTCGCGCTCGCGGCCGTCGGGGCCGGAGCGCTCCAGGAGTCGTATCTCGGCAAGGCGCCGCCCGAGTTGATGTCGGAAAAGGGCCAATGGCTCGGCACGGACAAGGCCTGGAAGCTCGCCGACCTGAAGGGCAAGGTCGTCTGGCTGGAGTTCGGCGTCCTTGGCTGAGGGGCCTGCCAGAAGACGAAGGACCACCTGGTCAGGTGGCAAAAGGCCTTCGCCGACAAGGGCCTGGTCGTGATCGAAGTGGACAACGGCGCCGCGGACCCCTTTGAGGCCGTCAAAGCCGACTACATGAAGAAAGGCCTCAACTTCCCGGTCCTCTGGGATCGCGACGGGAAGACGTTCGCCGCCTACAAGATGAAAGCCCTGCCCTGGGGTTATCTCATCGGCGCGGACGGCCACGTCGCCTGGGAAGGCGTGGCGCTCAAGCAAATCGAACAGGTCGAAAAGGCCATCGAGGCCGAAATGTCGAAGGTCGAATGATCCGGCTCCTCACGCCGGCCCCCGCGGGCCGGCGTGAGTTTTTCCCGCGAACCTCGGAGCCTCGCCGCGGTTGAAGAGGTCGCCATGTTCAACTCTCACATCAAGATCTGAGCCGCGCCGGGGGGCGCCGTCCCGTCGACGCCGTCCCGGTCCCTCCCATCCTCCACCCTCCTTCGAGGAGAAGGCCATGGCTCAGACTCTGTTCACGCGTCTTGAAGCGGCGGGCATCCCCGTCGAGCCCGCCCGGCGGCCGATCCGCGAGATCGACCGCGACGTCTTTCAAATGGACATCCCCCGCGACGGCGGCGAGCGCCTCCGCGTCTGGCCGGGGGCCGTCGACAACGCCCTCGACGTCCTGTCGACCGACGCCGGACTGCGGCAGGCGGTCTTGCGGATCGTCGAGCCGCGGCGGGCCTACATCGACCGCGTGCGCGTCCGCGAGGGCCGCGTCACGCGCGAGCAGATGGAAGCCTTCGTCCAGGAGTCGGGCGGCCGGGTGCTGCGGCCCCGCGGGTCGTCGTGGCTCGTCGAGCGCTGGACCGATCCGGCGGAGCGCCGCTTCCTGATCGGCTACGACGAGGACCATCTCTTCGCCGCGCAGATCGCCGGGGGCGACAGCGTCCGCGAGGCTCACGAGGCGCTGAAGCCCGACGAGATTCGCCGGGCGGAGCGGGCCGGCTTGACGCCGATCGTCCGCCAGGGCGAATGGTTCTTCGTGCCGCTGAGCCGCGACGCCGAGGGCCGGTTGCGCGGCTGGATCGCCCTGACCCGCTACGCGCTGGAGCGGCGCCGGACCCTGCCTTTCGAAGGAAATCCGCACTGGCCTGAAGAGCTCGTGCGGATGCCGGCGGGCCTGGATCCGGCCACGCGCGAACCGCTCCAGCATTACTTCGTCCGCGGACGGATCCGCCACCTCGAGCACGCGACGATCTCGTTCGATCGCTGGCGCCAGGCCGTGATCAACGCGGCGGTGCGCCGCCGCTCGTGGGCGGCCAGGGGGCTGTACTGGATCGATTGAGAGGCGTGGTATGATCCGTCCGCGTTGAAGCTCGGAGCCTGGTTCCGGCGCACCCTGCGGCAGCTCGGGGGCGAGAACCCGTTCGCGGGCGACGTCCGGCCGACCCGGGTCGGCCTGCTCGGCTTCGGACGTCCCACGCTGCCGTTTCCCCATCCCTGGAACTACCGCGAACCGATCCGGATCCTCGACACCTTTTTCTGGGACGTCGAGCGCAAGCCGGGCTCCAGCCGGCACAACCGCTACCTGGACGTCCCCGGGATGCCGCATGTCCTGGTGACGCGGGAGCCGGCGGTGATCCGCGCGGTGCTGTCGGAGACCGGCGACCAGCCGGGCCAGTTCGACCGGGACACGGCGCCGTCCGCGGGCATCGCGCGCGCGACGGGCGAGGACACGCTCCTCTACGCGAACGGCCCGCTGTGGCGCCGGCAGAAGAAGCTGGCGGCGCCGTCCTTCAGCCGCACGACGCTCTTCCAGCCGGAGAAGTTCCAGGACTTCGAGCGCACGTTCCGGGGCACCGTGCGCGCGAGGCTGGAGCGGCTGCGCGCGATGCCGCGGGCCGTCGCGCGCGTCGACCTCGAGCCCGAGATCAACGCCGTCATGCTCGAGATGCTGGTGAACAACTTCTTCGGCGGGAGCGTGGCCTACGAGGAGATCCGCGACCGCTTCATCCCGTCGCTCACGGGGCTGATCGACCACATGGTGCGCGACACCGTGGGCCGCGGCCTCCGGAAGGCCGTCGACGCCCTGACCGGCCGCGCCGAGCGGCTGCGACGGGAGCGGGCCGACTTCGAGGCCCTGACCGACATCGCGCTGTCCGGCCGCAAGGACGGCCGGGCGCTCTGGGCGCAGTTCAAGTCCGACGCGCCCGACGACGCCCTCCGCGGCAACGTCCGCGTGTTCCTGGCCGGGGCGCTCGAGGCGACGTCCTCCTTCGCGAGCTGGGCGCTGTCCCATCTGGCGCGGGCGCCCGAGGTTCAGGAGCGGCTCTTCGAGGAAGTGAAGGACGTCGACGTCTACGACCCGGAAAACCTGGCCCAGTCGTCGACGCTCCACCGCGTGCTCGAAGAGACCCTGCGCCTGACCCCGTCGCTCTATTTCCTGCCGCGCCGGGCGACCGCCGACATCTGGGTGGAGACGGCCGACGGCCGCAAGCTCTTCATCCCGGAGGGCACGCACGTCGTGCTGGACGTCTGGCACGCGAACCGCTGCGAGGACTTCTGGGGGAAGGCGGCGACGGGCTATCCGGCGGGGGAGTTCGCGCCCGACCGCTGGGACGTCCTGGCCAAGAAGGGCCGCTCGGCCCGGGAGATCCTCCACTTCGGCTTCGGCCACGGGCCGCGCGTCTGCCCGGGGAAATTCCTGGGGCTGCTGGAAGTCGGGCTCGTCGTGGGCGCCTTCGTGAAGCTCTTCCGCTTCCGGGCCGTCCGGTCGCGGCTCTTCGCCAAGGCCGGCGTCTCCACCAAGCCGACCGACGGCGTGCGCGTCGACCTCGAGCGCCGCGGATAAATCTGCCCGCTGCGTTTGTCCGCGG
>DASVNH010000126.1:0-14089 GCA_036383955.1 Planctomycetota bacterium
AACCCCGCCGAAACGGAAGCCCACGCCGCCCTCGAACGCGCGCGAAAAGTGGAGCGCGCCCAGCTCCGTCTCGCCGCGCTCGACGACGTCGTCTGGAAGCATCCCGACACCGCCGCCGCCCGGACCGCCGCCGGGGAGCGCGACCGCCTCCGCGCCGAGCTCGACGAACGCCTCCGGGCCGCCGCGCGGGACCTCGACGCGCGGATCGCCGCCCTCCTCGCCCGCGAGGAGTTCGGCGAAGCCCTCCGCGTCGTGGAGCACGCCGCCGGGACCGTCGACGCCCCCCGCTGGCCCGACGAGCTCGGCCGGCGCACCCGCGAAGTCCGCGAGCGGGCCGAGCGGCTCTATGCCGAAGTGCGGGAGAAGGCCGTCGACGCCGAAGGCCTCCGCGCCGCGGCCGCGCGGATCCGGACCTGGGGTGTCCGGGCCCTGACCGAGCGGATCGAGCGGGACCTTCGCGGCCGCTGAGTCCGAGCGTACAATAAGACATGATCCCTCTCGCCCTCGCTCTCCTGCTGCAGGAGCCCCAGGCCGGGCATTCCCTGCACGGCGAGGCCTTCAACGAGGGCCCCCGCCAGCGCGCCTACCGCATCCAGGGCATGGGGGACGTCGTGTTCCCCGCCACGACGAAGAACGCCGAGGCCGCCGCCTTCGTGGCTCAGGGGGTCGCCCAGCTCCACAGCTTCTACTACTTCGAAGCCGAGCGCTCGTTCCGCCAGGCCGCCGCGCTGGACTCCGACCTCGCGATCGCCTACTGGGGCATGGCGATGGCCAACGTCAACAACGAGACCCGCGCCAAAGGCTTCCTCGACAAGGCGGTCAAGCTCCGCGACGGGGCGTCGAAGCGCGAGCGGATGTGGATCGACCTCCTCCAGGCCTCCACCAAGGAATCCGACAAGACCAAGCGCGCGAAGGCCTACGTGAAGGGCGTCGAGGCGCTGGTCCTGGAGTTCCCCGACGACCTCGAAGCGCGGATCAACCTCGCGTGGGCGTGCTGGCACTTCAAGGACAAGGGGCTGCCGATCCAGAGCTACGTGGCGATCGACGGCCTGATCGAGCAGGTGCTCGCCAAGGCGCCCATGCATTCCGGGGCGCACCACTACAAGATCCACCTCTGGGACGAGGAGAAGGCCTCGCAGGCGCTGGGATCGGCGGAGAAGTTCGGGCCGTCGGCGCCGGGCATCGCCCACGCCTGGCACATGCCGGGGCACATCTACACGAAGCTCAACCGCTTCGCGGACGCGGCGTGGCACCAGGAGGCGTCGGCGCGGGTCGACCACGCCCAGATGATCCGGGACCGCACCCTGCCCTACCAGATCCACAACTACGTGCACAACAACCAGTGGTGCGCGACGAGCCTGCGCCACGTCGGGCGCGTGGCGGACGCCGTCGCGATCGCCGACAACCTGATCGAGATCCCGCGGCACCCCAAGCTCAACAAGCTCGAGGACGGCGGGCACGCCTGCCGCGAGGGCCGGGCCAAGCTCTTCGAGATCCTCTCGCTGTGGGAGCGCTGGGACGAGATCCTCGAGCGCAAGGACGTCGCCCTGGCGCCGATCGAGAACGCCGACGACCGCCTCCGCCGGCTGCGCGCCGTGGGCGCCGCGCTCGCGGAGAAGGGGCGGCTCGACGAGGCGAGGGCGCTCGTCGAAGAGTTCGAGAAGGCCGAGGAAAAGGACGACAAGCGCAAGAAGGCCAAGGGGGCCTCGATCGCCGAGGTCCGCGCGCGGCTGGCGCTGGCCGCGGGCGACGCGAAGGCCGCCCTCGAGCAGCTCGCGAAGGCCGACGAGACGCCGAAATCCATCCGCGCCCTGCTCCACTTGCGGGCCGGCGACAAGGACAAGGCCGACACGCTCTCCAAGGAAGGGCTGAGCAAGAACCACCTGCAGCCGCTGGCCGCCCGGATCGAGGTGCTGAAGGCGCTGGGCAAGCCCGCCGACGCCGAGCTGAAGGATCTCGCCGAAGCCGGCCGCTTCGCCGACCCGGATCTCGCGCTCCTGGCGCGGATCGGCTTCGCGCCGCCCTCCCCCCGCCCGCTCCCGGAAGCGGCGAAGAAGGGGACGTCGGTCGACTTCCTCGGCCCGCTCCGCTGGTCGCCGGTCGCGGCGCCCGACTTCGCGCTGGGGGACTTCGAGCTGAAGACCGCGCTGGACCAGCCGACGGTCCTGCTGTTCTACCTGGGCGCGATGTGCCAGCACTGCCGCGAGCAGCTGGAGAAGTTCGGCGCGCTCGAGGAGGAGTTCAAGAAGGCGGGCCTCAACGTCGTGGCGATCAGCACCGAGACGGCGGAGGAGGTCAAGCGCGCCTGCGACGAAGGCAAGGTGAAGGCCACGTTCCCGACGCTCGCCGACCCCGCGAAGGACGTCTTCAAGGCCTACCGCTGCTGGGACGACTTCGAGAACATCTCGCTGCACGGGACGTTCCTCATCGACACCCGCGGCCGGATCCGCTGGCAGGAGGTCGCGTACACCCCCTTCATGGACGCGAAGTTCTTCCTGGACGAATGCCGCCGCCTGCTGGCGCTTCCGCGGTAGCCGACGTCCTATAAGCATGCTTCTGCTCCTTCTCTCCCTCCAGGCCGAGGCCGCCACGGTCGCCGCCGACACCCTGCGCAAGACCCGGGCGGAGAAATGCTTCGAGGCCGTGTTCGAGGGCGAGTGCACGGTCGCGGGCAAGCGCATCGGCAAGAAAGGCTCGGGGCTGCGCTGCGCGCCCGGGATCCTTCTCCTCGATATCGAAACCGTCGGCGGAAAAAGGACGCGGGCCGTGCGCGTGGGAGAGCGGGCCTGGGTGTACTCCCTTCTCGGCCGCGCCTGGCTGGCGCACGACGACACCGACGAGGCGGGAGTCGCGCACGGACTCCTGAATCCGGACAAACTCCTGAGCCTCCTGGCGGAGCACGCGCCGAACGCGAAAGCCAAAGGGGCGGATCTGGAGATCCAAGTCGAGGGGGCGAAGGCCGTCGCCCTGGCCAACGCGCTCGTCCCGAACCAGGAGTGGACCCAGGCTCGCGCGGCCGTGCTTCTCCAGCGCGACGCCCAGGGCCTCCTTGCGTCCGTCCACATCGACGCGTCCGTGCGGAACGCCCAGGGACCGGCCGACCTCAGCGCCACGTTCAAGCTCGGGCGCTTCGGGCAGGTGGCCGTCCCCGCGGCGCTGGGAACCGTCCCCTTCAGCCCCGAGGTCGCGGCCGCGATCGCCGACCAGCTCAAATAGGGTTGTTTTTAAATAGTCTTGCTATACTCGCCCGGTCGGAGGAAAAGACCCATGCGATCGATCCGCTTCGCGCTCGCCCTCGTGCTCGCCTCCTGCGCCTCGTCGGGAGGCTCGACCTCCCGGGTCGTCGTCGAAGAGGCCGGCCAGAAGGACGGAAAGGCCGTCCAGGTCTACACCCTGACCGCCGGCGGCCTCACCGCGAAGATCACGAACTTCGGAACCATCGTCATGTCCCTCCAGGCCCCCGACCGGAACGGGAAGCTGGGGGACGTCGTGCTCGGCTTCGACAGCCCCGCCGGCTACTACGCCGGCCATCCCTTCTTCGGCTGCACCGCCGGCCGCGTGGCCAACAGGATCGCGAACGCGACGTTCGACCTCGACGGCAAGACCTACACGCTGGCGAAGAACAACGGCCCGCACATGCTGCACGGCGGCGCGAAGGGCTTCGACAAGTACGTCTGGGACGCCCAGGTCGGCAACGGCGTCGACGGCCCCTGGGTCCGCTTCACGCGCGTCAGCCCCGACGGCGAGGAAGGCTTCCCCGGCACGCTCACCGCCACGGTGACCTACACGGTCACGCCGAAGAGCGAGCTCAAGGTCGAGATGACGGCGACGACCGACAAGCCCACGCTCGTCAACCTCGCGCACCACACGTACTGGAACCTCGCGGGGTCGGGCGACATCCTGGGCCACGAGCTCCAGCTCTCCTGCGACAAGTACACGCCCGGCGACGCGACGCTCGTGCCGAACGGCAAGATCGAGCCCGTGGCGGGCACGCCCTTCGACTTCCGGTCGCCCAAGCCGATCGGCCGCGACCTCGCGAAGGCCGGCGGCGATCCCGTCGGCTACGACGGCAACTTCGTCGTGAACAACGCGACCGGCGACCTGGTCCCGGTGGCGAAGGTCGTCGAGCCCAAGTCCGGCCGCGTGATGGAGATCTTCGCGACGGAGCCGGGCGTGCAGTTCTACACGGGCAACTTCCTGGACGGCACGGTGAAGGGCAAGGGCGGCGCCGTCTACGCGAAGCACGGCGGCTTCTGCCTCGAGACGCAGAAGTATCCCGACGCCGTCCACCACAAGGAATGGCCGAGCCCGGTGCTGCGCCCCGGCACGACGTACCGGCACGTCATGGTCCACCGCTTCTCGGCGAAGTAGGGCGTCAGGGCGCGAAGCGGCGGCCGAGGACCTCGACGGCCCACGCCACGATCCGGAAGCCGGCCGCGAAGTCGAACAGGCGGCAGCTCGCGGCGGCGGCCTGGGACGTCGGCCGCATCCCCTTCCCTTCCCAAACTTTCAGCAGGGCCTCCGCGACGTCGTCAACGCGCGCGCCGTAGAACACGTGCAGCTCGGCGACGGGGCTGGACGCCGCGTCGACGCCCTCCGGACGGATGCGGACGCGGAAGGCGTGGGGCTCCGGCCGGGTCAGCTCGACGACGACCATCTCGGCCGCGGCGGCGGCGACGGCCGCGGCGGGCCGGGGCTTCGCGCGTTCGGGCCACGGAAGGGGAACCGCCAGCACAGTCTTAGGATACACTCACGTCGTGAGCGAAACCAAGGCCTGCCCGGCCTGCGCGGAGACGATCGCCGTCGCGGCGATCAAGTGCCGCTGGTGCGGGGAGGCGCTGAAGGCGGCCCCGCCGTCGAACGATGAGGAGCATCTCCGCCTGCTCTCGATCTTCCACTACGTTTCCGCGGCCCTGACGGCGTTCTTCGCCTGCTTCCCGCTCCTCCACGTCGGCCTCGGCCTGGCGGTCCTCCTCTCGCCGGAGACCGTGTCCTCCGAAGGGGACCCTCCGCCCGCCTGGTTCGGGCTCTTCTTCGTCGTCATCGGCGGCGCCTTCGTCCTGGCCGGATGGACCCTCGCGGTCCTGAAGTTTTTCACGGGCCGCTGCCTCGCCCGCCGCCGGCGCCGGACGTTCTGCGTGATCGTGGCCTGCGTCTGCTGCGTCCTCCCGCCGATCGGCACGATCCTGGGCGTGTTCACCCTCGTCGTCCTGAGCCGACCTTCCGTCAAAGCCCTGTTCGACACCGGAGACGCCGCTTCATGAGACGTTCGCTCCTCCTGCTTCTCGTCGCCGGCTGCGCCGGCGCCGCCCCCGCGACCTGGGCCTTCGATCCCGACGCCGAGGAAGGCGTGCACAAGGACGTCGAGATCGAGTGGTGGTACCACTGGGGCTTCCTCACCGACGTCGACGGCGACGAGTGGACGCTCTTCACGTCGTTCTTCCGGGTGTCGAAGGCCGGCTATCCGTCGACGCGCTACTACCTCTACGACCTCACGAACCTCAAGACCGGAGAGCGCTCGTACCGCTCCGCGGCCGGCGAGGAGGTGCTCAAGCTCGCCCAGAAGATGACGGGCGTGAAGGAGTTTCCCCGCCCCCATCAGGTCATCCCCGGGCCCGTCGCGGAGAAGGCCGGCGACCCTCTCAAGCTGAAGTACGGCGACGACCTTCTCGAGCGGACCGGCCCCTGGCAGTACCTGCTCAAGGCGGGGGACGTCGACCTCCGCCTGCGGGGGATCTCCGAGCCCATGGCCGTCGAAGGCACCGGGCTGACCGGGATCCACGCCCCCGAGGACATGCGGTACTACACGGTGCCGCGGCTCGAGGCGACGGGGACGGTGCGGGGCAAGAACGCGACGGGGCTGTTCTGGTACGACCATCAGTGGGGCAAGACCTGGACGGACGCGACGATCGGCTGGACCTGGTGGGGCCTGCATCTGGACGACGGCACGAACGTGAACGCCTACATGCTCCGGAACATCCAGACCGGCGAGATCCTGCGCTCCGTCTGCACGCGGGACCGGAGGGTGTCGAAACTGACCGCCAAGCCGCTCGAGTATTGGGAGTCCCCCACCAAGACGCGCTACCCGGTGTCCTGGCGCCTGCAGGCCGTCGGGCTGGACGTCCGGGTGGAGCCGATCCACAAGGAGCGCGAATCGCCGATCCTGGGCGAGCAGGAGTCGATCTGGGAGGGGCCGGTGACGGTGACCGGCTCGGCGCGGGGCCGCGGCTACCAGGAGCTGGTGAGCTTCGCCCGCGAGCGGCGCCTGGGGAAGTAGGACCAGGTACCAGGACCAGGACCAGGTGGTCGGGCCCCTTTGGTCAAAGACGGGGGCACCGGACGGCGGCTAGGGAAGCAGCTTCTTGAGGGCGGCCTCGGCCTCGTCGGGCTTGAAGCCGCGCGGGCCCGGCTCGCCGCGGAAGGCCACCTTCCCCGCCGCGTCGATCACGTACAGGCGGTCGGGCCACCCCGCGTAGGCCTTCTGGGCGGTGTTCTGGAGGTCGTCGACGAGGCAGGGGATCGACAGCTTCAAATCCGCGACGCACGATCCCGCGACCTTCGCGCGCTCCTCCAGCGTCTTGGGCTGCTTGACGATCACGCCCTGCTTCTCGTTCTGGGGCACCTGCCAGCCGTCGGACGGGTGCGCCTCGAGGATGTAGACGATGTAGATCGCGGCCTTGTCCTTGTAAGCGGCGTAGAGGCGCTCGAGGGCAGCAGCCTGCTGCCGGAAGGGCGGTCAGGTGTAGCTGCCGAAGATGAGGAGCGCGGGCTTGCCCTTAAGGGTGTCGAGCGACACCTCCGCCTTCCCGTCGAGCGTCTTGAGCTTGAAGGCGGGGGCGGGCTTGCCGGGTTCGGCGCCGGGACCCTGCTCGGGACGGTCCTTGGCCTGGGCGAGAAGCAGGAGCGCGAGTAGCGCCTTCAATCCTGGAAGATGGGCAGGTATCGCAGGGGGATCTCGAGCACGAGGGTCGAGCAGGCGGTGCCGAACGCGCCGCCGTAGCCGTCGTTGGCCCAGCAGCCGGTGGTCTTGTCCTGGCCGTTGAGGATCTCGCGGCGGACGACCTCGTAGCCCTTGGTCCAGAACGCCGGGTCCTTCGACTTCGCGAAGAAGCAGGCCTGGCCCGCGTAGAGATGCGCGTAGTAGTCGTGGTGCCCGCCGCGGTGGCGGCCGCCCGTCAGGAACTCCATGAGCGCCTTCATGCCGCGCTTCACTTCCGGCGCGTCGTAGATGCCGTACATCGCGAAGACGGTCATGCCCGCCGCCGTGAGGGCGTAGGTCCCGCCGGAGCCGCGCGAGCCGAGGCTGTACGCGACCGTGCCGTCCGCCATCGTCGACTTGCGGATGTAGTCGATGCCCTTCTCGATGACCTTCTTGTCCACCATGATGCCGGCGTTCCGCGCGCTGCGCAGCGCCTGCACCTGGGTGATCGTGACCGAGCCTTCGTGGCCGTAGGGCTGCGGCTCGTAGGTCCAGCCGCCGTTGGGGTCCTGGCTCGCCTGGATGATCTGGACCGCCTTCTGCAGGCGCTCCTTCACGCTCTCGTCGCCGAGGTCCGCCGTGTCCCCGCACATCCCGTAGAGCTCCGCGAGGAACCAGGTGGCGTAGCCGTGGCCGTGCATCCCCGAGCCGCCCAGCCCGCGGCCGGCCGCCTCGTTGATGTAGCCGCTCACGCGCGAGGAGCACTTGAGGATGAACTTGAGGCAGCCGCGGACCTGCTTGGCGTACTTGCCGCGGTAGGGCGTCGAATTGTTCGCGAGGAACGCCAGGCCCGCCAGGCCCGTGAAGGCCGTCTGGCAGGTCGAGCCGACCGCCCCGGAGCTGTACTGGTTCTTGCCCAGCCAGGTGAGGCCGCGGTCGATCGCGTCGAGCTGCTCGCGCGTGACTTCCTGGAAGCCCCCCGGGCGCTCTTCCTGGGCGAAGAGGAGGGGCGGGACGGCCCAGGCCGACGCCCCGAGGGCCGCGTTCCGGAGGAAGTCGCGACGTCTCATCTCTCTCCCATTATACGGGGCCGTAACGGGCCTTATAGCGCCAATCCGGAATCCAGCCGCTACAATGCCCGTCGATGCTCCGCCGCCTGGCCACCGTGCTGGACATGATCAAGGTCCAGCATTCGGTCTTCGCCCTTCCCTGGGCCTTCATCGCCGCGTTCTACGCCGCCGGCGGACTGCCGCCCTGGAGCGTCATGGGCTGGATCCTCCTCGCCATGGTCGCGGCCCGGAGCGCCGCCATGGCCTTCAACCGGGTCGTCGACCGCCGCTACGACGCCGAGAACCCGCGCACGAAGAACCGCGCCATCCCCGCCGGGCTCCTCAGCCCCGGCTTCGCCGCCGCCTTCGGCGCCGTCATGTGCGGCGTCCTCGCGCTCGCCGCCTGGAGGCTCAACCCGCTCTGCCTCAAGCTCGCCCCTCTCGCGCTCTTCATCGTGACCCTCTACTCCTTCACCAAGCGCTTCACCGCCCTCTGCCACTTCGTGCTCGGGCTCTCGCTCGCCATCGCCCCCGTCGGCGCCTGGATCGCCGTCCGGCCGGACGCCTGGAACGCCCCCTTCCCCTGGCTGCTCGGCGCCGCCGTCATGTTCTGGATCGCGGGGGCCGACATCCTGTACGCCTGCGAGGACCTCGAGTTCGACCGCGCCAAGGGCCTCCGCTCGGTCCCCGCCGCCCTCGGCCTCCGGGGCGCCTTGATCGTCTCCGCCGCCTGCCACGTCGTCACCGTCGCCGCCCTCGCGTCCGCCGGGTGGAAAGGAGGGCTCGGGGGGTGGTGGTTCGCGACGACCGCCGCCATCGCCGCGCTGCTGACCTACGAACACGCCATCGTCAAGCCGTCGGACATGCGCCGCGTCAACCAGGCCTTCTTCCACGTCAACGCGGTCGTGAGCGGCGTGATCCTGGCGGGGGGCTGCCTCGACCTCTTTCTCCCGTAGACGGTAGACCGTAGACGGTAAAGTTCCCCCCCTGCCCCCCCCCGGGGGGAGGACGGGGGGGGGAACCTCGGTCTACCGTCTACGGTCTACCGCTTTTCGGCGACGAGCGCCCGGAGCGCTTCTTTCCAGGACCGCAGGCGGATGCCCAGGCCGGCCAGCTTCGCGCAGTCCAGCACCGAGTACCGCGGGCGCAGCGCGCTGGAGGCGACCGCCGACCTCCGCAGGGGGCGGACATCCTCGGCCGCCCCGCCGAATAGGGTCCAGGTTTCGCGCGCGAACTCGAAGGGCGTCGCGTCCCCCGCCGCCGCCGCGTGCCATACGCCGGTCGCGCCGCGCTTCACCAGCTCGATCACCGCCGCGACGAAATCCGCCCGGTAGGTGGGCTGGGCCCGGCCTTCCTCCACGGCGGCGCAGGTCTTCTCCCCCGCCTTCCAGCGCTGGAGGAGCTCCTGGAAGAGCCCGCGGCCGCCCTTGCCGAACAGGGGGCCCGTGCGCAGGATGAGATGCTTCGGCGCGTGCTTCATGACGGCGAGCTCGGCCCCGAGCTTCGTGTCGCCGTAGATGTTGAGCGGGTTCGGCGAGTCCTCCTCGCGGTACGGCGCGCTGCGGGCGCCGTCGAACACGAGGTCGCAGCTGGGGTACACGAAGAGCGCCCCGACGTCCGCCGCCGCGCGCGAGAGATGCTCGCCGCCGTCGCGGTTCACGAGGTACGCCCGCCACTTGTCGATCTCGCAGGAGTCGACGTCCGTGAAGCCGGCGGCGTTGATCACCACCTCCGGCTTGTCGGAACGGACGAGATCCCACACGTCGTTGCGCAGGGAGACGTCGAGATCGTAGCGGCCGACGGCGGTGACGGTCCAGGAGGCGGCCTCGAGGCCCTCGACGAACGCTCTCCCGAGGCCCCCGTCCGCCCCGACGAGAAGCGCCTTTACCATGAGCCCCGACAAGCTATAATATGCTCCCTTCGAGTACGATGAAAATATACCTCCTGGGACGGGGTCACCGTCTCCTCCAGATCCGGGAAGCCCTCGGCGGGGGGCGTCCGAACACCTCCATCGTCGAGATCGAGCCCTCGGCGCTGGCCCCGGGCTCGCCCGCCCTGGGCCTGACGTCCGAGGACCTGGTGGTCGTCGCCGAATACGAAGAAGCCCCCCTCCGCGAGATCCTCGCGGCCCTCCGGGCCTACAAGAGCCCCGCCAAGGTCATGGTCTTCACCGCCCTCCCCAGCCGGCCCTTCGTGCGCGACTACCCCGAGTTCCTCTTCCGCGACGAAGGCCTGATCTACAAGAACGAGCTGCGCGACCTCCAGCGCCGCGCCGCCGGACGTCAGAAGGTCGACTCCCTCCGCGCCATCGTCAAGGGCAAGCCGCTGCTGACGCTCATCTGGGGCAACCCCGACCCGGACGCCATCGCCGCCTCGTTCGCGCTCCACGAGCTCGTGCACGAGGACGCCCATCCCTCGTCCCAGATCGCCTACATGGGCCAGTTCACCCGGCCCGAGAACCAGGCGATGGCGAACATCCTCAAGATCCCGATGCGGAAGTTCACGCGCGACCTCCTCAAGCCCGAGACCGTGCTGGCCACCGTCGACGCCCAGCCGTCGTTCTTCACGCTCGACCAGGCTCCCCCCTTCGACATCGTGATCGACCACCATCCGCTCACGGCGCCGAACGGGCGGGCCTTCACCGACGTCCGCCCGACCTACGGCTCGACGTCCACCATCTTCACGGAGTACTTCCAGGCGTCGGGCAGCCGGATGTCGAAGAAGATCGCCACGGCGCTGTTCTACGGCCTGAAGGTCGACACCGGCAACCTGACGCGCAACGTCAGCGACGCGGACGTCTCGGCCTTCCGCTACCTGCGGATGCGGACCGACGAGAACATGGTCCGCACCATCGAGCTCTCCCAGCTGCCGCTGGAGACCCTGGACTACTTCGCCGCGGCCATCGCCAACAAGAAGGTCGTCCGCGAGGTCGCCTTCGCCTACCTGGGGACCATCCCGAATCCGGACATGTGCGTCCACGTGGCCGACTTCTTCATCAAGCTGACGGGCATCTCCTGGGCGATCCTGGCCTGCCGCTCCAAGGAGCGCGTCGTGGTGGTGTTCCGCTCCGACGGCTTCCGCAAGCACGCCGGCAAGCTGGCCGAGCAGCTCTTCCTCGACTACGGCACGGCCGGCGGCCACCGCACGATGGCCCGCGCCGAGCTGGAGCTCGGCCGCCTCGTCGCCGAGCTCCGCGAGCCGTCGGATGTCGCGATCGAAGAATGGCTCCTCAAGCGCCTCGCCTCGAAGCTGAGGCCGCTGCACGGCTTCCTGCCCCAGCAGAATCTAGAATCTAGAATCTAGAATCTCGGGGTCCGTCGGCTCTCCAAGATCCTCAGCGAGATTCTAGTCCTCGGGGGTGAAGCCCATCACGAGGTCGAAGCGGGCGGTCAGCTCGCCGATCTTCGAGCCGGGCAGCGCGGCGAAGTCGACCGTCACCGCCTCCCGCTGCTTCTCGTCCCGGATGGACTTGTAGATGCCGTCCTTCTCGTTTCCCGGGTGCCCCTTCACGTAGCACTGCGTGGTCCACTTCTCGCGGGCCTTCATCTTGACCGCGACGTGGATGTGCGGGCAGCGGCCGGGATACGGCACCGGCTTGACCGTGCGGAAGTAGTACTCCCCCGTCGTGCCCGTCACGAAGCGCCCGAAGCCCTGGAAGTTCTTGTCGCGCTTGTCGGCGTTCGACGTCCCTTCGTGCAGGTAGGCCCCGTGATGGTCCACCTGCCAGATCTCGATCAGCGCGTTCCGCAGCGGCGCGCCTTTCGCGTCCAGGAGCCGCCCGCTCAGGTGCGTGACCTCGCCGACGGCCGGCGTGATCGCGTCGTTGACGACCAGGAGGTCGTTGTCCGTGTCGAGCGGGAGCTTCGTCGGATAGAACGGGCCTTCCATCTGCTTGGGAGTCTTCGTGAGCTCCTGCGCGAAGGCCCCCCGGCTCAGCGCGAACGCTCCCGCCCCGGCCAGAAGCTGTCGACGTCCGATCATGGCTCGTCTCCTCTCGAAAGATAGGCGCCCGCCTTCAGGCCGTCCGCCAGCAGCAGGAAGGCCTTCTGGATGCCCCCGCACTCCTCGCTGTGCTTGACCATCAGCCGGGCCGTCGGGCTGAACAGCGCCGGGCGCTCCCGCATCGCCCGGATGAAGGAGTTCTCCGCCGCGATCTGCCGCAGCGCGGCGCGCAGCTCCTCCCGCACCGGCAGCTCAGACGCCACCCGGGCCGCCTCGACCACCGGCCGGTCTTCCAGGACCCGGGCCAGCTCGCCGTACACCGCAAAGAGGTCGCCCGCCAGCGTGCCCGCCGGCGGCTCCGCGCCCTCCGGCAGCTCCGCCAAATCGCGGCAGGCGCTCTGGAAGTCGCCGGTCTCATCGGCCCGCGCCAGCGTCTCCCGGCCTTCCGGCGCGACCGCCGCCAGCGCCGCGCCCAGCGTCGCGCCCTCGTGTTTCACGGCACGGTGGGCCTGGCGGAGGACGTCGAGATCCAGCTCCTCCGCGACGGCCTCCAGGGCGTCGACGATCCCGACCCGGCAGAGCTGGAGCTGCAGGAGCTCGCGGAAGATCCGGGACCGGAGCTCGGGCGTCACGGTCTACCGTCTACCGTCTACTGTCTACCGTCTACTGTCTACTGGAGCCTAGTAGGCCATCTTGACGTACTGCTTCCAGCGCTGGTCGAGGTCGCTCGTGGACCAGCCCCAGGCGGTCTTGAGGGCGGTTTCGAGGTCCTTGTCGCCGGAGAGCTCCTTGCAGAACGCGATGAACTTGTCGCGGTGCTCGGCGAGGAGGAACTCGACGAGGCTCCAGGACTTGACGGCCTCGGCGCCGTCGAGCTCGGCGAAGTTGGTGCACTTGACGATGGCGTTGATGTCGGGATCCTTGCCGTCGCGGACCCAGACTTTGCAGACGATGGGCCAGTCTTCGGGCTGGGTGTAGTTCTTGCCCTTGTTCTCCGGGCTGGTGCCGGCGAGGTCGACGCAGTGGAGGAGGGCGGTGTCCTTCATGAGGCGGGTGAAGTGGAACGCCAGGCCCTCCTGCAGCCAGCAGTACTCCGACTTGGTCCAGGCGCCGATGAGCATCTGGGTCGTGTAATGCACGACCCAGTCCTCGAGCAGGGGGATCGGATCGTTGTCCTGGTAGATCACCTGGGCGCCGCCGCCGCCCGTCGCGCGGCACCTCAGCGTCAACTCCTTGTGGGCCGGCGACGCGGCCTTGTGGAAGACGTCCACGAACCTCACGTACTGGGCCTTGTCCTTCAGCACGCACCAGTTCACGCGCCGCCCGCCCAGCAGGTCTTCCTGCTTGAAGATCTTGTGGAACATGGCGTAGGCGTGCTCGGAGTGCTGCAGCAGCCCGGAGATCTGCGGCTCGGTCAGGTGCGGAGACTCGAGGCGGAAATGCCCGGTCTCCTTCTTGCGGTGCTTCTGGCCGAGCCCCTTCTCCACGTCCGTCTCGCCCTCGGAGGCCGCGCCCGCCGGGGCCTTCGTGATGCCGTCGCGCATCTCCTTGCGGAGCTCGCGCTCGAACTTGGAGATCCAGGCGCCCTTGGGGGTCTTCTCGTACCCCAGCTCCTTGCGGGCGGTGGCGTTGCCCGGATCGTACTCGAGGGCCTTGCGGAAGGCCTCGGCGCTCTCCGCCTCCAGCTTGCCGCGGCGGCACCAGAGGGCCAGGTCCGCCCACTGCCGGCCCAGGTCCTTGCCGGCCAGCTCGAGCTTGTCCGAGTAGGCCTTGCGGACCTTGTCGGCGTCGCTGTCCTTCTTCTTGTTGGCGAACTCCTGCTTGATCGTGGGATCGCTCTCCCACTTGCCCTCGTCGCTCTTCTTGAAGCCCAGCTTCTTGCGGGCGCCCTCGTGGTCCGGGTCGTTCTCGATCGCCTTGTAGAACTGCTCGCGCGCCCAGAGATGCATCGTGGCGCCGCTCAGGTAGTCGCCGATCTGGAAATGCTTCGCCGCCGCGCTCTTCGACAGCGCGGACAGCTTGGCCTTGTACTCCTCGTCCGGCGCCCCCGCCGCCTGAGGCAGGAGCAGAGCCAGCGCCGCCAGGATCCGCATATCGCCCCCCGTTACTGGACCGGTCCCTAATACTACGACACCTGAAGAGGGCCGCCAAGGGTTCCCCGTTCCGAATTTCACTCCCA
>DASVNH010000127.1:0-11858 GCA_036383955.1 Planctomycetota bacterium
CGGGCGAGACGCTGAGCCGCGCGTCGGCGCGCCTGGAGGACTCGGAAAACGTCGTCGACTCCAAGATCAAGTTCGCCGTGACGCTGCGGGACCTGGGGATGCTGGCGCCGCGGGAGACGTCGAAGCTGCAGCTGGCGGCGAAGGACGTGGGCGCCGCCTACAAGGCGCTGCTCGAGGCGGCGCGGCAGGCGGGGGCCTGGATCCACGTGTCCAACCTGATCGAGACGGATCCGCAGAACGTGAACGCGGGGCTGTCGATCGACGTCCTCCGCGAGCAGGTCGCGCTGATCGAGACGGCGCTGAAGGCGGCGGGCACGACGTATTCGCGGACGGCGGTGACGGCCTCGGCGAACAGCGGGGCCGTCGAGTCGAAGTCCCGCTTCGAGATCACGATCTTCGACCGCGCGAAGATCTCGCCGCGGGAGACGCACGTGGTCGGCATCGAGGTGGGGCAGGTGGAAGGCGCGGCCGTCCTGGTCGAGAAGATCGCGGCCGAGGGCAAGGGCGCGGTGGAGGACGCGAGCCACCGGCGCGACAGCCGGACGGGCCGGCAGAGCAGCGACTTCACGCTGCGGGTGCCGCTGGCGGAGCTCGGGGCGACCCTCGAGCGCCTGAAGACGCTGGGCTCGGTCAAGGAGATGAGCGGCTCGAAGAACGCGTCCGTCCCGCTGAACGACGTGGCGGTGGCGCAGATCCGGCTGACGCTGGCGAACGACCTGATCCTGGCGCCGGACGCGGGACCGATCGCGAACATCAAGCGCGGCCTGGGCGTGAGCCTGACGGCCCTCTCCTACGCCCTGATGCTGATCATGGTCGGCCTCTGCTTCGTCCTGCCGCTCGGGCTGATCGCGTGGGGCGGGCTGCGGATGTACCGGAAGGTCAAGGCCAAGCCCGCGTAACCGGAACCGGAACCGGAACCGGAACCGGAACCGGAACCGGAACGGGGCCTAGCGGAACTTCCCGGATCCGGGGCCGGTTCCGGCCGGGTAGGTGAGCACGACCCGGGTGTCGCTCTCGCGGTGGACGGCGCAGGGGAGCAGGGGCTTCTTCGAGCGGAAACGCAGGCCCGCCCAGCCACCCAGGACCACGCAGACCATCAGGCCGGCTTTCAGCAGCTGCCCCATCTCGCCTTCCTTGCGCGGAAGCTTGCCCAGGATCGCCAGGACGATCAGCGCGACGGCGCCCCCGACCGCCAGCGCCGTGAGGCCGAGGTCGATCACGCGGCCCGCGAAGAAGTGGCGGAAGCAGACCGGGACGTCGAGCGTGAACCCCACGAAGCGCGCGCGGTTGGCCCAGGCGAGCGCCGGATGCACGTGGTTGAGGATTGAGTTGAGGCCCTCGGCGCGCTTGTCCGCGTAGTCCGTGTCCTTGAACTTCACCGGGCGCGCCGCGAAGGGACGTCGGCCGCACGCGAGGCAGAACGCCGGGCCGTCGAAGACCAGCGCGCGGCCGGTCATGCCCAGCTTCAGCTCCGCCATGGGCCCAGTTTAGTTGACGCTTGCGCGCCCCGCGAGGATCATGGAGGGGTGCTGACGTTTTTCGTCTGCGCCTCGCTGCTGCAGGACGCGCCGGAGCCCTGGCGCGTCGAGGGCCGCTCGCTCTACGTCTGGGAGAAGGCGCCGCCCGCCGACCTCCTCCGCTTCTGCGGCGAGAAGAAGGTCGCCCGGCTCTATTACATGTTCGACGGCAAGAACGCGCCCGTCGACTTCCTCCGGGCCGCGAAGGCGGCGAAGATCCAGGTGCACGCGATGCATCCCGGCGACCTGGCCGACTGGCTGGACCCGTTCCCGAAGTTCGACCACGCGGTGGTCGTCGACTGGGTCCGCGCGACGGTGAAGCTGGGGCTCTTCGACGGCGTGCATCTGGACGTCGAGCCCCACGGCCACGAGCTTTGGAGGAAGCACAAGCAGGAGCTGGGGAAGGGCTATCTCGAGCTGCTGCGGCTCTGCCGGGAGGCGGCGGGGAAGACGCCGCTGTCGGCGGCGCTGCCGTGGAACTGGGAGGCGGTGGAGGTCGACGGCAAGCCCCTGATCGCGCGCGCCCAGGACGCGCTGGATTGGGTGTCCATTATGGCCTACCGCGGGGCAAACGCCCAGAGCGTGATCTCGGCGGTCGAGGGGGAGTGGGCGTACCGGCCGGGGCGGGTGGAGCTGATCGTCGAGACGGACCGGGCGGTGGTGGAGGACGGGGTGGCGCTGCACGTGGGCACGGAAGCGAAGCTGGAGGCGGTCTTCGCGGCGGCGCGGGAGCGTTTCGGCGGGCGGCTGATGGAGGCGGTCCACCACTACGGCACGTGGAAGACGCTGCCGAAGTAGAGAATCTGGAATCTCGAATCTGGAATCTCGAATCGGGAGTTCCCCCCCCCCGCCCCCCAAAGGGGGCGCGACGCGGAGCTAAATTAAATAGCTTTTCCCCTGGGCGGCCCGAAGCGTTAGACTGCCACTTCGTTTCAAAGGAAATTAACGGGCTCGGGGGGATTTTGGGATGAGCACAGCGACCGCGCCGGCTCTTTCGCCGAAGCTCAACACGCAGCTCTCGGTGATGATGTTCCTGCAGTACGCGATCTGGGGCGCCTGGCTCCCGATCTTCTTTCCCTTCCTGACCATCTACCGCGGCTTCACGCCCGCGCAGGCGGGCACGCTCTTCGCGGTCGGCGCGATCGGCGCGACGGTCGCGCCCTTCATCGCCGGCCAGATCGCGGATCGCTACTTCAACACGGAAAAGTACCTCGGCCTGAGCCACATCATCGGCGGCCTGCTCGTCTGGCAGCTGGGGAGCATCGAGAGCTACGGCGGGCTGATGATCTTCGGCATCCTGTACTCGCTGCTCTACGTCCCGACCCTCGCCCTGTCGAACGCGCTGGCCTTCCATCACCTGCCCGACCGGGACCGCGATTTCGGCAAGGTCCGCGTGTGGGGGACGGTGGGCTGGATCGCGGTCGGCATCGGCATCGGGCACTGGCTGAGGATCATGTACACGCCCGAGGGAGTTCCTCCGGCGGAGGTGCTCATGGCGCAAGCGAAAGGCATGGCCGTGGCCTTCAAGGTGAGCGCCGTGCTGGGCTGGATCCTGGGCGTCCTCTGCTTCACGCTCCCGAAAACCCCGCCCAAGAAGAGCGAACAGAAGTTCGCGCCCTTCGCGGCCATGGGCCAGGTCATGAAGAAACCGCTCCTGATCCTCTTCATCATCGCGTTCCCCCTGAGCGTCGTGCACCAGTTCTACTTCGTGCGTACGGCGGGCTTCCTGGGCACCCTGCAATCGGGCGCCTCGGCCGCCATCGACAAGTTCTTCGCCCAGATCTTCGGCGTGGGCGGCGGCGGCCTCATGACCATCGGCCAGATCGCCGAGATCGCGGTGCTCGCGTTCATGCCGATCCTGGCGAAGAAGCTGTCGCGGAAGACACTGCTGGGGATCGGGATTCTCGCCTATATCGTGCGTTTCGGCGTCTTCGCGTATCTGCCCTATACGGCCGCCGTGGTGCCGGCACTCGCCCTCCACGGCCTGTGCTTCGGTTGCTTCTTTTTCGTGGCCTTTATGATCGTGGATGAAGAGACGACCCCCGACGTCCGGTCGAGCGCGCAGAACCTCTTTAACTTCATCATCATGGCCCTGGGCGTCATCTGCGGGAACTTGTTCGCCGGCCAGGTGGACACCTTGGCCGCGAGCGACGGCAAGACGAGCTTCCAGACCCTCTTCAGCATCCCGATGTGGATTTGCGTCGCCTGTCTAGTCGCCCTCGTGGCGCTCTATCCCTCGAAGAAGTCGGCGACGGCGGCTCAGCCTTCCGCGGAGGCCGCGTGAGCCAGCTCGCGTCGAAAAAGTGCGTGCCCTGCTCGAAGGGCACGAAGAAGCTGTCCGAGGAGGAGGTCCGAAACCTCCTCCAGGAAGTCCCCGAGTGGAAGCTCGGACCGAACAAGGACCGCATCGCCCGCGAGTTCGGCTTCCCGGAATTCGCCCCCGCCATGGTCTTCGTCAACCAGGTGGCCGCCCTCGCCGAGGAGGAAGGCCATCACCCCGACTTCCACGTCCACTACAACAAGGTCAAGCTCGTCCTCTGGACCCACGCGATCGGCGGCCTCCATGACAACGACTTCGTGATGGCCGCCCGGATCGACCGCCTGGCCCCATGAGCGCCGGTTTCGCCAACGTCTACGCCGTCGAGCTGCTCTGCGAGACGCCGCCTCCGCTCGAGGCCGCCGACATCCTTCCCTGCGTCCGCGACCGGGTCGGCGCCGCCGCGCTCGTGGATCCGACCGCGACCTCCGGCGGACTCAACCTGCACTTCCCCCAGCACCGCGTGCCGTTCCAGGGCGAGTCCGTCCCCGTCCAGGCCGTGATCGGGCTGCTCCAGCATCCCGTCGACGCCCGCTTCCTCACGGCCGCCCTCGACCAGAGCTGGGACTGGCCGGAGGCGCGCGGGGCCGTCGCCGACCACCGCGTCAGCGTCGTCGTCAGCGACCTCCTCGCGTCGGGCCTGCCGTACCAGGAGCGGCTCGACCTCTTCCAGAACGTCCTGCACGGGGTGCTCGAGATCGTGCCCGCCACGGCCATCCTCTGGCGGCCCTGCGGCCGGCTGGTGGACCCGACGGCCTACCGCCGCTCGCGGCGCGAAGGGGAGCACTACGATCCGCTCTTCGCGGCGCTCAACGTGCGGATGTTCCCCGCGGAGCCGGACGGCGAAGTCCTCATGGACACGCTCGGCCTGTCCGCGCTCGGCCTGCCCGACCTGCAGTGCCGCTTCCAGGGCCACGATCCCAATCTCGTGGCCGGCCTGCTCCACGGCGCCGGACGCTACGTCTATGAGAAGGGCGACGTCCTGGGCGAAGGCCACACCGTGCCGGCTCCGGGCGGGGAAGGCCACTGGACCTGCCGTCCCGGCGTCGCCTCCGCGCCCCCCGCGCGCCGGGTCGTCGAAGTGTTAACGAACTGACGCGGTCATTTCGTTAACGCGACGGCCTGCCTCGTCCGCTGGGACTCGAGGGCGGCGGTGAAGAGGCGGTGGGTGTCGAGCGCCTCGGCGGGCGTGGCGCAGGGGAAGGGGGCCTTGCCGTTCACGAGCTCGTCCATGAACGCGGCCCACATCTGCAGGATCGCGTCGGAGAAGCCGAACTCGAAGATCCCGCCGGTGATCGTCTTGTAGACGGTCTCGTAGCCGAGGCTCTCCTCCTGCCAGCATTGCGCGCCGCCGCTGTACTCCATGAAGCGGAAGCTCTTCGGCTCGCGCGTCGAGAAGCGGCAGCTGAACTTCGTGCCCAGGACCTCCAGGCTCCACGTGTCCGTCTCGCCCGGCGCGATCCGCCAGGCCTTCACCGTCATCGGGAAGGGCTGGCCGTTCGTCGGATCGACGACATCACAATGCAGCGTGCCGTTGTCCCAGGTCTTGCAGGGCACCCGGCCGCCCTTGCCGTCGGGCCGCTCCGTCACCACCTTGTCGAGCTGGGCGAAGATCCTCGACGGCCTCCACCCGGCCCGCAGCGGCAGGTGCAGCGCGTGCATGCCCAGGTCGCCGAGGCAGCCGTACTCGCCGTTCACCTCGACCAGGCGCTTCCAGTTGATCGGCTTCTCGGGATTCAGATCGGAAGAATGGAGAAAGGACGCGTTGACCTGCAGGATCCGGCCGAAGCGCTTCTCCTGGATCGACTTCCACACGCGCTGGATGCCCGGCCAGAACGGGAACTCCGACGAGCAGCGCACGAAGACGTCCTGATGCGCCTGAAGCTCCTTGTGGATCGCCTCCGCCGCGGGCAGGTCGATCCCGAACGGCTTCTCGCCCAGCAGGTGCTTGCCCGCGCGGACGATGTCGATGTAGACGTCCTTGTGCAGATTGTGGGGCAGGGCGCAGTAGAGGGCGTCGACGTCCTTCGACCGCAGCAGCTCGTGGTAGTCCTTCGTGACGACCTTGAGCGTGGAGAAGTTGGCCTGGTACCAGGGGAAGATCGCCGGGTTCGCGTCGCAGAGGCCGGTGAGGAGCGGCCTGAACGGCAGGTCCAGCAGGTGGCACCAGCGGGCGATGGCGGAGCCGAACTCGCGGCCCATGAGGCCGCCGCCGATGATGCCGAAGCGGATCTCTCTCATTCCTTGACGAGCTTCGCGGCCTGCTCGGGCGTGGCGCCTTCGTGCACGACGGCCATGAAGGCGCGCGTGATGCCGGCGGGGTCCTTGTGCTGGATCACGTTGCGGCCGTAGACGATGCCCTTGGCGCCCTGCTGCATCAGCTCGTGGGTGCGCTTGAGGATGTCGGACGTCGACGCCTTCCCGCCGCCCCGCACGAGGATCGGCACGCGCGCGGCCTTCACGACCTGGTGGTACTGGGAGACGTCGTCGGTGGGGTCGGCCTTGATGACGTCGGCGCCGAGCTCGACGGCCTGCCGGACGAGCGGGAGGATCTTCTTGAGGTCGCCGTCGACCATGTAGCCGCCGGCCTTTTCGTTCGACTGCATGACGAGCGGCTCGATCATGAGCGGCATGCCGGCGCGGTCGCAGGCGGGCTTGAGTCGGGCGATGTGCTCGATGCACTGGCCGTGGAGGTCGGGCTGGTTCGGCAGGAGCAGGAGGTTGACGACGACGCAGGCGGCGTCGAGCTCGACGGCCTGCCCGACGGGGTCGTCGATGAGCTTGGTCCAGAGGACCTCGTGGAGCTTGGGGTTGTAGACGTTGGCGACGTCCGTCCGCAGCACCAGCTGGGGCTTGCGGGGGCCGAGGATGTCCTGGAGCAGCCGGGCCTGGCCGATCGTGAGCTGGATGGCGTCGGGCGCGGCCGCGACGATCGTCTGGACCGCCTTGTCGAGCTCCTCGATGCCGCCGAGGAAGGCGCCCTCGTTGAAGAAGCCGTGGTCGACGGCGACGTCGAAGCACTTGCCCGTCTTCGCGAACAGCCGGTTCATGCGCGCCTTGCGGAAGCTCATGTCGCTCTCCCCCGCTAACGTTCTAGCGTCGCTAAAACGTTAGCTCACCTACAGCTCCGCGACGGGGCGGAGCCCTCCGGTCGTCGTTTCGTGGCCGAGGCAGGCGGCGGCGGCCAGGTGGCCCAGGTCCATCGCCTGCTGGACGGGCCAGCCTTCGTGCAGGCCGTAGAGGGTGCCCGCCGCGAACGCGTCGCCCGCGCCCACCGTGCTGACGACCTTCTCGACCGGCTTCGCCGGCACCCAGACTTCGCCCTCGCGGGAGGCGGCGAACGCCCCTTCGGGCATGTGGATGATCACCAGGTTGTCGCGCCGGAGGGCGACCGCCGCCTCGCGGACGGCGTCGCGGTCCAGGGTTCCATCCTTCTTCCGGAGCTCCCGCTCCGCGCACTCGCCCGCCTCGAAGTCGTTGAGGAAGAGATAGTCGACGTGCTCCAGGGCCGGCAGCACGACCCGCTTGTAGCTCTCCCGGTCGGCGCTCACGAGGTCGATCGACGTCTTCACGCCGGCCGCCCGCGCGCGCTGCAGCACCTGCGCCGCCGCCGCGTCGATGCCGTCCAGCAGGAGGAGGTAAGCGAGGTGGAGGATCTTCGACGGCCCCAGCTCGAGGTGCTGGGGCCGCAGGAGCTTGTTGGCGCCCCGGCTGTGGAAGAACGTCCGGCGGCCGGTCCCCTTCACGGTCATGACGTCGGTGTAGGAGGTCGAGGCCTCCTTCGTCTTGTGCAGGCCGGTGATGTCGACGGTGTTATGGAAGGCCTCGGTGAGCAGCCAGCGGCCGTCTTCGTCGTCGCCGACGACGCCCACCGCCCGGAGCGGGAAGGGGGCGCCCATGCGGGCGAGGCCGATGCAGACATTGTGCGCGCCGCCGCCGCCGCCGCGCGTCTCCGACAGCACGTTCGCGAGGCGTTCTTCTTGCGGCCAGGCGTCGATCAGCTTGACCCGATCGACGATCCAGTTGCCGGCGCAGGTAATGCCTTGGCGTCCCAGGGGCATGGCGCTGACGGTATCGGCCGCGCCGGAAGGCGTCAACAGTTTCTTCCGGCGTCACGCGGGGCGGTTCGCGTACAATCAAGTAAAGGCCATGGGACGCCCGATCGTCTACTGCGACGCCTGCGGGAAGCTCCTTCGGGAGGAGGACTTCACGCGCGGGAAGGCTCATGAAGTCGACAACCGCAACTTCTGCGTCGAGTGCCGCCCGCTGCCGCAGGAAACCCCCCGGACCCCCGGACGTCCCGTGCCCGCCAGCCCCCGCAAGAGCTCGTCGCAGCGCACGCCCGCCGCCGCCGGCCTCCGCCCCGGGTCGAAGACGTCCAACGTCCCGGTGGCGCCGGCCCCGCCCCGCTCGAACAACGGCGTCCTGATCGGCCTCGCGGTCGGGGGCGTCGCGCTCATCGGCCTGATCGTCGCGGTGGCCTCCTCGGGGGGCGCGCCCCGGCCGGCCGGCGACGAGGAGGTCCGCCTGCGGCCCGCGGCGCGGCCGACGTCCGACCCGACGCCCGCCGCCGCCGAAGACGCGTCGCGCGAGCCGCTGCTGAAGGCCCTCGCGGTCCGCCGCGCGCGCCCCAACGACCTGGGCGCCCAGATCCTCGCGCTCGAGGAGGCGATCCGGGCGCTCGCGGGGACCCGCCACGAGGAGGACGCCAAGCGCGAGCTGGCCGCCGCGCGGCAGCGCGTCCGGGTCGAGCTGGAGGAGCTCGACAAGCAGTCCTCGCCGTACGTGGCCGCGGAGGAGTTCGGGAAGGCGCTGAACCTGCTCGACGCCTCGCGCCGCCGCTACGATCACCCGGACTGGATCCAGGGCGTCGACCCCCTCATCGCCCGGGTCCGCGCCGCGCTCGAGAAGGCGAAGGCCGACATCCGCGGCCGGGCCGACGACGCCCGCAAGCGCAAGGCGGGCGACGATCTCTCGCGCCTCTCGACCCGCGTGAGCCGCTGGGAGCTCCCCGACGAAGCGGCCGCCCTGGCCGCGCATCTCGTCCTGACGCCCGCGACCGATCCGGCCCCTCCGCCGCCGCCGCCTCCGCCTCCACCCGCCGTCGTCGAACCCAAGCGCGCCGAGGCGCTCGCGCACGCGGCCGCGCGCGACTGGGAGGCCGCCCTGGCCGCGCTCGGCGAGAACAAGGAGGACGTCGAGATCCTCCGCGCCGCCCAGGCGGCCGCCCAGGAAGGCGCCGCGGCGCTCCTGCGCGCGCCCCGCGGCAAGAAGATCGCCGTCGACTACCGGGACGCGGCGGGCACGCTCACGCGGATCGACGACCTCCTGCTCCGCGCCGACGCGACGCGGCTGGAGATCAAGTTCGGCGAGAGCTCGGTCGTGATCCCGATCGGCGAGGTCGCGGTCCGCACGCTGGCCGACGCCGTCCGGGCCAAGGACCCTCGGGGGGCCGCCGCCCTCTGCTGGGTGGAAGGGGACGTCGAAGGCGCCAAGGGCGTCGCCCTGCCGGAGCGCCTGAAGGGCGAGGGCCCGCCGCCCGACGAGGCGGCCCGGCGGCCGTTCTACCTCGCGGAGCAGCTCTTCTTCGACCGGCCGGGCGAGAGCCTGGCGGCCTACCGCGCGCTGCTCGTCGACCAGGCCTCGAGCGCCTTCGTGCGGCGGAACAAGGCGGCGATCCGCGCGCGCCTGGAGCCGCCCAAGGAGATCGTCTTCCTCGCGGACGAGCTGACGGGCGCGGGCACGTTCAAGCTCGTGCCGAACAAGCGCGTCGAGCGCTGCTGGACGTCGGACGGCGATTCGGACGCGCGGAAAGCGAACTACGTGGAGGCCACGTTCGCGGCGGGGACCGACAAGCCGCTGCGCGCGTTCGTGTACCTGGGCGGCTGCTGCGCGGAGACGTTCACGGCCTTCCTCCAGGGGACCGAGATGAAGGCGGACGTCGACCACCCCCTCAAGCACACGATCACGGGGCTGAAGCGGAAGCACGGCGACCACCTGGGCCCGAAGGAGCCGGACCGCTGGGAGTGGGTGACGATCGCCCTGCCGAAGTACGCGGAGCCGGGGACGAAGACGCTGCGCATCCTGACCGACCAGAAGGGCTTCTCGGTGGCGATGGCGATGATCTCGGCCGAGCGCGCGGGGCCGCCGCGCGACCTGGATCCGAAGGAAGTCGAGCGCCGGCGGGCCGACATCCCCGGCTACGCCAATCGGGGCGGGTTGCAGCTGGGGAGCGTGACCTGCGAGATCTGGACGGGGATCAACGGCGGCGGCATCGGGGAGTTGCGGAACGCGCCCGGCTTCCCCGACCGCCCGACGTCGCGCGGGACGCTGACCGCGTTCGAGATCCCGAAGGACACGGCGGACAACTACGGGACGCGGGTGCTCGGCCACCTCTACCCGCCGCTGACGGGCGACTACGTGTTTTGGATCGCGTCCGACGACCAGGGCGAGCTCTGGCTGAGCACGGACGACGACCCGAAGAACAAGGCGAAGATCGCGGCCGTGCCCGAATGGACGTCGCCGCACGAATTCGAAAAGCACGTCGACCAGAAGTCCAAGCCGCTGCGCCTGGAGGCGGGCCGCCGCTACTACATCGAGGCCCTGCAGAAGGAAGGCGGGGGCGGCGACCACCTGAGCGTGCGCTGGCAGCTCCCCGACGGCAAGATCGAGCAGCCGATTCCGGGCTCGCGCCTCTCGCCGATCGCTCCCAAGCGTTAAACGCGGGATTGGCCACAGAGGCCCAGAGACACAGAGACGGCCCGCTGATGGACATCCCCCCTGCCCCCCCGGGAGGGACGGGGGGACGCCCCATCGACACCGTCCTCTGTGGCCAATCGAGGCGGAAGCGGGCTCGCTAGGCGCCGCGCAGCAGCGTGAGGAGGCTGTCGTAGTCCTGCTCGGAGAGCGGCGGGACGGCGGCGGCCTTCGCGTTCTCCTCGAGGTGCTCGATCGACTTCATGCCGCAGAGCGGGGCGGCCACGCCGGGAGTCGACCGCACGAACTGCAGGCAGCGCTGGGCGTCGGTCGTCAGGCCCGGGAACTTCTTCCGCAGCTCCGCCGAGAAGCGGCCGAGCAGCTGGCCCTGCATGAGCGGGACGCTGGTGAAGACGGCCAGGCCCGCGGCGTCGGCGGCCTCGAGGATGGAGACGTCGCCCTGCGACGGCGCGAGCAGCGCCTCGGGCAGCGCGAAATTGAAGGGCAGCTGGATCGCCTTGAAATGGTGGTTCTCGCCGCCGGCCTCGCGGGCGCAGGCGAGCGTCTTCTCGAGCGACATGGCCTCGACCGTCTGGGGCGCCACGCGGAAGGCGTTCCAGGTCGCGACCCCGTACGCGCGGATCTTGTTCGCGGCGACGCAGTCCTCGAGCGCGCGGAACGCCGCCGTCAGCCGCTTGTAGAACTCGTCCACGCCGACTTGGGCGATCTGGGTCTCCGGATTGTGCGCGTAATAGAGGTCGATCGTGTCCAGCCCGAAGTTCGCCCGGCTCTGGTCCACCTCGTGCTTGAGGTAGGCGGGCGCCAGGCAGTGGCCGGGGGCGACGACGTCCTCCACCTTGATCACGCCCGGCTTGAGGTAGGTCTCCTCGAACCATTTCTTTTCCGGCGGGCCCCAGTCGCCCGAGATGAAGCCGCCCTTGGTGCAGACGAAGAATTGCTCGCGGGAGGCCAGGCCGGCGTCGACGGCCTTCTTCAGCCCGGCCCCGAGGTTTCGCTCGCTGCGCTGGAAGCGGTAGTTGATGGCGGAGTCGAAGACGTTGAGGCCCAGCTCGAGGGCGCGGGCCGCGGAGGCCGCGTACTTGCCGTCCGTCACGGGGTCGGCGTTGCCCAGATAGCTCCCCATCCCGATCGACGAGAGGGAGAGGTCGAGCGTCGTCTCGAAATGGGCGTGCTTCGCCGCGAACGCGGCGGTCCCTTCGGGGGTCGCGTGGCCTTTCATCATGCGGCGGATTGTAGCAACTGGGTCCCGCCGCGGTATGTTGAAGCAGCCGTTCGGAAGCTGCCCGGCACAATCCGAACGGTTTGCG
>DASVNH010000128.1:0-14345 GCA_036383955.1 Planctomycetota bacterium
CGACGGCGCGGACGGGACAGGCCTTCGCCGCGGCCGGCGCCGTGGAGGCGCCGGGAGCCATCTGGACGTCGGGCCCCGCCGGCCTGCTGGCGCACACGGCGGGGGAGTACGCCGTCGGCGGTCGCCGCCTGCGCGTGAGCCTGTTGGACGCGCGGGAGACGGACGCCGAGGGGACGTCGAGGCGGGCGTCGCCGGGCGGCGCCGCCGGGGCGACGGAGCGGGCCCGGAAGGCGCTGGGCGGCTGGGCGGCCGCGACGGCCCTCGCGATGGTGGGACTGGCCTGGATGCTGCAGCGACGGACGGACTGACATGGCGAGCACGATTCTCGCGATCGACGATTCGACGAAGATCCTCGACATCATCAAGTACTTCCTCGAGCAGGAGGGGTACGTCGTCAAGACCTGCGCGGATCCCGTGAAGGGGATCGAGCTGGCGGAGCAGGGCGGGGTGGACCTGATCCTGCTCGACATCATGATGCCGGGCATGGACGGCTACACGGTGTACGACCGCCTGAAGAAGGGCGGGAAGACCGGGGACGTGCCGGTCATCATGCTGACGGCCAAGGCGATCATCCTGCACACGCCGAAGGATTTCTTCTACGGCCTCTACGGCTTCCTCGCGAAGCCCTTCTCCAAGCAGCAGCTGCTGAAGGTCGTGAGCGAGGCGCTGCGGGTCACCAAGACCAAGAGCGGCACGTTCATCGCCCCGGTGGTCGAGGAAAAGGATCCCCTCGACAACATGTAATCCCGGAACCGGACCCGGACCCGGAACCGGAGCGGGACTAGCTCAGGCGTTCGATCATTCGATAGAGCATGGCTCCAATCCTGTCCACGCGCTCCATCAAGGGGGCAGGGTCCTTCAAGTACCTGAGGTCGAGGGCCAGGATAAGGTAGTAGCGGAGTTCCTCGACGGAGCCCCGGCTGACCACGTAGAACTGGCGCCGGTCCGCCTCCGTGCGACGTCCGAAACCCTCCGCGATATTCGCGGGGATGGATGTCGCGGCCCGTCGCATCTGCTGCGACAGCGCGTACCTCTCGTCATCCGGAAAGCCGCGGGCCACCGGATAGATGGCGAGGACGGTTTCATGCGCCAGGCGCCACACCTCCAGATCCATGAAGCTCTTGATGGCCATTTGTCGCCTCCTGCCACTACGTGTCGAAAACGACGATTTTCTCGTCGCGAAAAGTGGCCGTTTGCGGAAGAAACTTCATGTTCGCGGCACCTCGGTTCCGGTTCCGGTTCCGGGTCCGGTTCCGCTATAATGGCGCGCTCTTATGCTGCGCTACACCACCGCCGGGGAGTCGCACGGGAAGTGCCTCATCGCCTCGCTCGAGGGGCTGCCGTACGGGACGCCCGTCGATCTGGAGGCGGTCAACGCCGAGCTGAGCCGCCGTCAGGGCGGGTACGGGCGCGGCGCCCGCATGAAGCTCGAGAAGGACGAGGCGGCGATCCTCACCGGGGTCCGCAAGGGCCACACCCTCGGCAGCATCGTCACGATGCAGATCATGAACCGGGTCCAGAACACCGAGGACCTGAATCCGATCACCCGGCCCCGGCCCGGTCACGCGGACCTGGCGGGGGCCCTCAAGTTCGGCACGAACGACGCCCGGGACGTCGCGGAACGGTCCAGCGCGAGAGAAACCGCCTCGCGGGTGGCCGCCGGCGCCTTCGCCAACACCGTCCTCGCGCGCTTCGGCATCCGCGTGCTGGGCTACGTGGTGGAAGTCGGGGGCATCACGAGCGGGACGCGGATCGACGACCCCGAGCAACTGCTCAAGGTCCGCGAGGAATCGCTCTTCTACACGCTCGACAAGGATCTCGACGACCGCATCCGCGCGAAGGTCGACGAGGCCAAGCAGGCGGGCGACACCCTGGGCGGGCTCTTCGAGGTGAAGGTCTTCGGCGCCCCGCCCGGCCTGGGCACGCACGCGGGCTGGGAAGACAAGCTCGACGGCGCGCTCGCGCGGGCGCTCATGTCGGTGCAGACCGTGAAGGCCGTCGAGGTGGGCCTCGGCTTCGAGGCGGCGCGACGTCCCGGGTCGCAGGTGCACGACGAGATCGTGATGGGCGCGGACGGGAAGCTGGCGCGCTCGCGGAACAACGCGGGCGGCATCGAAGGCGGGATGACGAACGGGCAGCCGGTCGTCGTGCGCGCGGCCTGCAAGCCGATCTCGACGCTGCGCAAGCCGATGCAGACGGTGGATCTGGCGTCGAAGGAGAAGGCCGAGGCCCTTTACGAGCGGTCGGACGTCTGCGTGGTGCCGGCGGCGAGCGTGATCGGGCAGGCGGTCGTGGCCTTCGAGATCCTGAACGCCTTCCTGGGCAAGTTCGGCGGCGACACCTTCGCGGAGACCGAACAGCGGCTGGCGGCCTACCGCAAGCAGCTGGAGCAGTACGCTCGATGAGCGAGGCGGCTCCTTCCGCCAGCGTCTGGAAGCTGACCTGGCGCTTCCTCGGCCTGGGACGTCCGTACACTCTGCGCATCGTCCTCACGATCACGGTCTGCTTCTTCGCGTCGGGCGCGAAAGCCATGCAGGCCTTCATCCTGAAGCCCGTCATCGAGAAGGCGAAGGAGATCGCGGACAAGCCCAAGGAGGCCGTCGCCGCGACGGACGGCGGGACGTTCTGGGAGCGCGCGAGGGACGTCAAGCGCTGGGACCTGCAGATCATCGCCTGGGCCGCGATCCTCACCTCGGCCTTCATGTTCGTCTTCGGCTGGCTGAAGGATTTCCTCACGAACTGGCTGACGAACCGGATCGTCGCGGACCTCCGGAACAAGGTCGCCGAGCACCTGCCGTTCCTGCCGCTGCGCTACCACTACGACCGGAAGTCGGGCGACCTCGTCTCGCGGGTGACGAACGACGTGGCGCTGACGGAGAACGTCTCGAACTTCTACTTCGACGACATGATCGTCCAGCCGATCATGATCCTCTGCGCGCTGGTCCTGATCGTCATGACCAACTGGACGCTCGCGGTCATCGCGGTCGTGTTCTTCGCCCTCTACGCGCTGCTCCTGGGCCGGGTCGGCCGCGCGATGCGCAAGTCGCGCAAGCGCAGCCTGGAGAGCCTGGGCGACATGACCGGCACGATGCTCCAGACGTTCGGCGGCATCAAGGTCGTCAAGGCCTTCAGCATGGAGGCCGCCCAGGCCGCGCAGTTCCGCGAGCACAACGACAGCTTCTTCCGGAACTACATGAAGGTCATCCGCCGGAAGGCCCTCGGCGAGAACCTCTCCCAGCTCCTGGCGGGCCTGATGGTCGCCGGCTTCCTCGTCGGCGGCTTCCAGCTCCTCTCCAAGGGCGTCATGACCGCCGGCGACATGGCCGTCCTCGGCATGGCCGTCGCCATCATCAACTCCTCGGTCAAGGAGACCTCCAAGTCCTACAACCGCCTCGTGGACTCCTCCGCGGGCTGCGAGCGCGTCTTCGAGCTCCTCGACCAGCCCCGCGAGACCGAGCACGACCAGGGCTCGGAGCTTCCGGCCGTCGGGGCGGGCGTCGAATACCGCGGCGTCTCCTTCGGCTACGACGCCGTCCCCGTCCTGCGGGACGTCTCGTTCACGGCCGCCCCCGGCGAAGTCATCGCCATCGTCGGGCGCACCGGGGCGGGAAAGACGACGCTCCTCGACCTCCTCTGCCGCTTCTACGATCCGACCCAGGGCAGCGTGATCGTGAACGGCGTCGACCTCCGGGGCGTGAAGCGGTCGTCGCTTCTCTCGCATATCGCGGTGGTCACCCAGGACCCGTTCCTGTTCAACACCACGCTCGGCGAGAACATCCGCCACGGCCGGCCCGGGGCGTCGGCGTCGGAAGTCGAAGCCGCCGCGAAAGCCGCCTACATCCACGACTTCATCGCCGGGCTGCCGAAGGGCTACGAGACGCCGGCGGGGGAGCGGGGGACGAAGCTGTCCGGGGGCCAGCGCCAGCGGGTGACCCTGGCGCGGGCGATCCTGCGGAACCCGGCGATCCTGATCCTCGACGAGGCGACGAGCTCGCTCGACGCCGAGAGCGAGAAGGCGGTCCAGCTGGCCCTGGGCAACTTGATCCGGGCCAAGGGGCGCATCACGTTCGTGATCGCGCACCGGCTGTCGACGGTGAAGAACGCCGACCGGATCCTGGTTATCGACGAGGGCCGGATCTCGGAGCAGGGCTCCCACGACGAGCTGATCGCCCGGGCCGGCGTCTACGCCACCCTCTACGCCACCCAGTTCCAGGCCTGAGCTAACGTTTTGGCGTCGCTAGAACGTTACATCCTCCGGATTCAGGCTTGATCGTTCGTCCTGTTACGGTTGGGCGTATGGTTCGGCCCCGGCGGCGGAATTGCTGGATAGGAAATCCGGGGAGTGCCGTTGGGTTAGGGGCTGTTGGAGCGGGGAGGCTAATTTGGCATCTAAGCCGATCGCCGTGTTGACCGAGGAGGCCCTCGAGCTGGAGGGCCTGACGGACGAACAGCTGGCGGAGCGCCTGAAGGGGGGAGAACGCCGGGCCGGCGACCTCCTGATGACGCGTCACCAGCGCCTGGTCGCGCGGGCCGTCTGCGAAGTCATCCGCGACCTCGCCGCCGTCCAGGACCTCATCCAGGAGTGCTTCCTCAAGGCCTTTCGGAAGATCCACCTCTTCAACGCCGCCCAGGGGCGCTTCACGCTCTGGCTGACGACCATCGCCCGCAACGAGACGATCAATCACCTGCGCCGGATCAAGCGCTCCCGGCTGGTGCTGTCCGAGGATCTCCCGCCGCTCGAGGAGGCGTCGCCGATCGACCGCCCCAGCCAGCAGCTTTCGAAGAAGGAGACCTGGACGCGGGTGACGGGCGCCATCCGCTCGTTCCGCGAGCCGGACCGGACGATCCTGCACCTGCGGATCCTGGAGTCGAAGCCCTTCGCGGAAATCGCCCGCCTGCTGAGCCAGCCGCTGGACACCGTGAAGTCGACGTTCTATCGGGCGATGAACGCGCTGCGCGAGAAGACGGGGCTGGCGCCCCAGTAGCTCACTTCTCGGCCGGCGGCGGCAGGGGTTCCTTCTTCAGCCAGCGATCGGCCAGCGCGCGGACCTGCTCGATCTTCTCGCCCCCGCCCAGGACGATCCAGGCGTCCTTGTCCTTCACCGCGAGGATGTGGACCTGATCGACGGCCTTCGCCTTCTCCCAGGCCCAGACGTCACAGGGGACGATGGACGCGGTCTCGGCGACCGCGACGGCCTTCGCCAGATCCGGCTTGAGATACCACTTCTTGCGCGAGCCCTGGCCGAAGACCTCCTTCCCGGCCAGGCCGGAGCCGCCGACCAGGTTCTTCTCGAAGCCGTCGGCGTGCCACTGGGCCTTGAAGAGGGCTTCTTCCTTGGTTTCGATCGCCTTCTTCATGTTCTCGAAGAGGGCGTCCTGGAGCAGCATCGCGACCATCAGCGTCATTTGAGCTCCTTGATCCGGATGGCCTTGTACCAGACCTCGTCGCCGTGGTCCTGCAGCATGACCGGCCCCGCCTCGCGGCCGAACCAGGTCTCCGCGCCCTTCGTCTTCGAGAACTTGCTCTTCGCGAAGGCATCCGGCCACTCGGGGCCGTCGATGTCGATCTCCATGACCTTCTTGTCGTTCAGCCAGTGCTCGAGGTGCTTGCCCTTGGCGACCACCTTGCTCTTGTTCCACTCGCCCGGCGGCTTCATCGGCTTGTCCGCCGCCGGCGCCTTCACGTCGTAGAGGGAGGCCGTCGAGCGGATCGCGTTCTTCGCGTCCGCGTGCTTCGCGTCGTCGATGACCTGGTATTCGGGCCCGACGCCCTTCATGCGGTACTTCAGCCCGCTGTTGCCGCCGGGGGCGATCTTCCACTCGAACTCGAGCTCGAAGTCGAGGTAGTTCTTCTTCGTGAAGATGTCGCCGGCCTTCGCGGCCCGGTGGATCTCCCCGTCCTTGAACTCCCAGCCGGCGGGCGTCGACTTCCAGGCGTCGGCCGTCGACAGGTTCTCCCAGTCCTGCAGCGCGAGGCACAGCGTGAGCATCATCATGCTTATCCTACGATTCGTGGGAGCGAAGGACTTCAAGCGCCTCGCGGGGCGTCCGGGCCCGCGCCAGGCCTTCGCGCACCTCCTCGTAGCTGAGGAGGCGGGCGGCGTCGGCCAGCAGCTTGATGCCCTTCTGCATCTGGGAGGTCGGGATCACCAGCAGCGCCAGGATCCGGGTCGGCTTGCCGTCGGCCGACTGGAACGGCACCCCGGCGGGGGAGACGGCGAGGGCGACGATGACGTCCCCCGGGATCTCCACCCGCGCGTGCGGCATGGCGATCCCGTTGTCCAGGCCCGTCGAGGCGACCCGCTCGCGCGCGATCAGCGCCTCCAGCACCAGGGCCCGGTGCTCGGGGCTCAGGCGCTCGCCGACCAGGTCCAGCAGCTTCGGCAGCGCCTCGGCCTTGTCCCGGGCCGTGAAGCCCGTGGCGACCAGGCCTTCCTTCAGCATCTCGGCGATCTTCACGCCGCGCCCCCGAGGTCGCGGAGATGCGTCTCGAGCTCCGCCCGGCGCGCCTTCAGGCCCTCGAGCTTCGCGGCGATCTCGGCCGCCAGCTCCGGCTTGCGCTTGCGGAACTCCTCGTTCGACAGCTGCTTCTCCGCCTGCGCGGCCTGGCTTTTGACGGCCTCGATTTCCTTCTTCGTGCGGTCGACTTCCTCCGCGACGTTGATCTTGCCCTCCAGGGGCACGTAGACCGTGAAGGACGTCGACGCCACCGTCGCCGCGAACTTCGGCTTCGGGAGGTCGACGCCGATCGTCGCCTCGGCGACGTTGGCCTGGCCGCGGATGATGTCGACGCCCTCCTTGAGCAGCGCGGCGTCCCGGGAGGAGATGACGACGTCCAGGGCGGTCTTCGGCGAGATGTTGTTGCGGGTGCGGACGTCGCGCACGGCGCGGACGGCGTCGAACACGAGCGCCATGCGCTTCTCGAGGGCCGCGTCGCGGCCGGCGCCGGGCTCGGGCCAGGCGGCGGTCATGATCGAGGCGGGGCGGCCCGCCTTCTGCCAGATCTCCTCCGTGACGAACGGGATGAAGGGGTGGAGGAGGCGGAGCGAGGCGTCGAGCACGGTCGCGAGGGTGTGGTCGACCCAGGGGTCGGAGCGCCGCTTCGAGAGCTCGATGTACCAGTCGCAGAAGTCGTCCCAGACGAACTTGTAGAGGAGCTCGGCGGCCTCGCCGAACTCGTAGCCCTCGAGGGCGGCGCTCACGGCCTGGATGGTCGTGGAGAGCCGGCTGAGGATCCAGCGGTCCGCGATCTCCGGGGCCGCGGCGGGCGCGCCCACGCGCAGCCCGGGGTTCTTCTGGGCGACGAAGCGCGCGGCGTTCCAGAGCTTGGTCACGAAGTTGCGCGCCATCTCGACGCGCTGGACGGACAGGCGCTTGCCGAAGCGGAGGTCCTGGGTGCCGCGCGTCGACCAGGCCAGCGCGAAGCGCAGGGGGTCCGCGCCGTGGACGTCGATGATGTCGAGCGGGTCGATCCCGGTGCCCTTCGACTTCGACTGCCGCTTGCCGTCGTCGTCCATGATCGTCGCGTGGATGATCACGTCGGAGAAGGGCTTCTCGCCGCGGAACTCGAGGCCCGACACGATCATGCGGGCCACCCAGAGGTTGATGATGTCGCGGCTCGTGACGAGGACCTGGCCGGGATAGAACTTCTCGAGGGCGGGGGTCTCGTCGGGCCAGCCGAGCGTCGCGAAGGGCCAGAGGGCGCTCGAGAACCAGGTGTCCAGGACGTCCTCGTCCTGCTTGAGGTCCTTGGATCCGCAGGTGAGGCAGGCGGTCGGGGTTTCCGCCGCGCTCGTCACGTGCTTGTCGGGGCAGTACCAGACGGGGATGCGGTGCCCCCACCAGATCTGGCGGGAGATGCACCAGTCCCGGATGTTCTCCATCCAGTCGAGGTAGACCTTGGACCAGCGGTCGGGGACGAAGCGGACGTCGCCGCCCTTCACGGCCGCGACGGCCGGGGCGGCGAGGGTCTTCATGGCGACGAACCACTGCTCGGAGAGGAAGGGCTCGACGACGGTCGCGCAGCGGTAGCAGGTGCCGACCGGGGTGGGGTGCTCCTCGACTTTGACGAGGAAGCCCTGGGCCTCGAGGTCGGCCACGATCTTCTTCCGGGCCTCGAAGCGGTCGAGGCCGCGGTAGGGGCCGGCGTTCTCGTTCATGACGGCCTTGGGGTCCATCACGACGATGGCCTTCAGGCCGGCGCGCTTGCCGCAGTCGAAGTCGTTCGGATCGTGGGCGGGGGTGACCTTGACGGCGCCGGTGCCGAACGCGGCGTCGACGAAGGCGTCGGCGACCACGGGGATCTCGCGGTTCAGGAGCGGCAGGACGAGCGTCTTGCCGACCAGGGCCTGGTAGCGCTCGTCGGACGGATTGACCGCGACGCCGGTGTCGCCGAGCATGGTTTCGGGGCGGGTGGTGGCCACCACGATCGACTTCCCGGGCTCGCCCTTCACGGGGTAGCGGAGGTGCCAGAGCTTGCCGGGCGGCGGCTCCTCGGGCTTCTCCACTTCGAGGTCGGAGAGGGCGGTGAGGCAGCGGGGGCACCAGTTGACGATGGCGAGGCCGCGGTAGATCAGGCCCTTCTTGAACAGGGACACGAAGACGTGCCGGATGGCCCGGCTGTAGCCCTCGTCCATGGTGAAGCGGGTCCGGGACCAGTCGCAGCTGCTGCCCAGCCGCTTGAGCTGGTTCAGGATGGTGGCGCCGTACTTCTCCTTCCAGGCCCAGACGCGCTTGAGGAACTCCTCGCGGCCGAGCTCGTGGCGCGACTTCCGCTCGTCCTTCTTGACGGACTTCTCGACGGCCGCCTGGGTGGCGATGCCGGCGTGGTCGGTGCCCGGCAGCCAGAGCACCTCGAAGCCCTCCAGGCGCTTCCAGCGGGCGAGGATGTCCTGGATCGTGTTGTTGAGGGCGTGGCCGATGTGGAGCGATCCCGTCACGTTGGGCGGGGGGATGACCATGGTGAACGGCTCTTTGGAGGACGCGGCGTCCGCCGTGAAGCGGCCGGCTTCCTCCCAGGCCTTGTAGAGGCGCGGTTCCGCTTCCTTGGGGTCGAATCGGGTGGCGAAGTCCATGTGAAAAACGCGCGGAAGCGGCTTTCCCCGGCCTCCCGCGCGCGAGGGGGCAAGTATACCGAAGGCGCGGGTCCAGGTCCAGGAAGGGTGGGGTACGCGGGGAGGGCCCCGGGGGGCCCTCCGCGGATGGGGCGCGCGGGGAGGGCCTCAGGGGGCCCTCCGCAGGTGGGGCGCGCGGGGAGGGCCTCGGGGGGCCCTCCCCGCTACATTAGTTGTTCTTGCCGGCGCCGCCTTCGGCGACGGCCGGGACTTCCTTCTTCGGGCCGGTCGGCTCGACGGGCTGGAAGAAGAGGTGCTTGTCCTTGAGGCTGATGGCGACTTCCTTCGACTCCTTGAACTCGCCGCGGAGCAGCCCTTCGGAGAGCGGGTCCTCGACCAGCCGCTCGATCGCGCGGCGCAGGGGCCGGGCGCCGAAGTCGGGGTTGTAGCCCTGGTCGATGAGGTACTCGAGGGCCTCGGGGGTCAGCGTGATGCGGATGCCCTTCTTGGCCACGCGCTGCTCGACGAACTTGATCTCCAGGTGGATGATCGACTGCAGGTCCGTCCGCGACAGGGGCCGGAAGACGATGACGTCGTCCAGGCGGTTCAGGAACTCGGGCCGGAAGTGCTTCTCGACTTCCTTCGACAGCAGCTCCTTCATGCCCTGGTACGAGGCGTCGACGCTGACCTTCTTGAAGCCCAGGGGCGCCTGGTTCTTGAGCAGCTCGGCGCCGATGTTGGACGTCATGATCAGGATCGTGTTCTTGAAGTCGATGTTCCGGCCGAAGCTGTCAGTCAGGCGGCCTTCCTCCATGATCTGGAGGAGCATGTTGAAGACGTCGCCGTGGGCCTTCTCGATCTCGTCGAAGAGCACGACGGAGTAGGCGCGGCGGCGGATCTTCTCGGTGAGATGGCCGCCCTCCTCGTAGCCCACGTAGCCCGGAGGGGCGCCGATGAGCCGGGAGACGTTGTGCTTCTCCATGTACTCGGACATGTCGATCGTGATGAGGGCGTTCTCCTCGCCGAACATGATCTTGGCGAGGGCCTTGGCCATCAGCGTCTTGCCGACGCCGGTGGGGCCGAGGAAGACGAACGACCCGATCGGGCGCTTGGGATCCTTCAGGCCCGCGCGCGAGCGCCGGATGGCCCGGGAGATCGCCGTGACGGCCTCGTTCTGGCTGACCACGATCTTGTGCAGCTCGTCCTCGAGGTTGAGGAGGCGCTCGGCCTCCTTCTTCTCGATCCGGGTCAGCGGGATGCCCGTCATCATCGAGACGGTCTGCGAGATCGTCTCGGCGTCGACCACGCCGTCGAACTCCTTGTTCTGCTCGCGCCACTCCGAGAGGACGCGCTCCTTGTTCTTCTTCAGCTGCATCGCCTTGTCGCGCATCTGCGCGGCGCGCTCGAACTCCTGGAGCGAGATGGCCTCGTCCTTCTCCTTCTCGAGCTTCTTGATCTCCTCCTCGAGCTCCTTGATGTTCGGGGGAGAGACCATCGACTGCAGCCGCACGCGCGCGCCCGCCTCGTCCATGACGTCGATCGCCTTGTCCGGCAGGAAGCGCCCGTTGATGTAGCGGTTGGAGAGGTCGACGCAGCCTTCCAGGGCCTCGTCCGTGTAGCGGACGCGGTGGTGGGCCTCGTACTTGTCCCGGAGGCCCTTCAGGATCTCCAGCGACTCGTCCCGGTTGGGCGGCTCCACCACGATGGTCTGGAAGCGGCGCTCGAGCGCGCCGTCCTTCTCGATGTGCTTGCGGTACTCGTCCAGGGTCGTCGCGCCGATGCACTGGATTTCGCCGCGCGACAGCGAGGGCTTCAGCACGTTGGCCGCGTCGATCGCGCCCTCCGCGCCGCCCGCGCCGACCAGGGTGTGCAGCTCGTCGATGAACAGGATGATGTTCTTCGCCCGGCGCACCTCGTTCATGACCGCCTTGATGCGCTCCTCGAACTGGCCCCGGTACTTCGTGCCGGCCACCATCAGCGCCAGGTCCAGCACCACCAGCCGCTTGTCCTTCAGGATCTCGGGAACGTTGCTGTTGATGATGTCCTGCGCCAGGCCCTCGACGATCGCCGTCTTGCCGACGCCCGCCTCGCCCAGCAGCACGGGGTTGTTCTTCGTGCGCCGCGACAGGATCTGCATGACGCGCTCGATCTCCTTGCGACGTCCGATGACCGGGTCGAGCTTGCGCTCCCGCGCCAGCTCCATCAGGTCGCGGCCGAAGGCGTCGAGCGCCGGGGTCTTCGACTTGGAGGTCTTCTGGCTGAGCTTGTCGTCGACGTCCTGCTGGCCCACGTCGGCGCCGAGGACCTCGAGGACCATGTCGCGGACCTCGTCGAGCTTGAGGCCGAGGTTGGTGAGGACCTGGGCGGCGATGCCCTCGTTCTCCTTGAGGAGGCCGAGGAGGAGGTGCTCGGTGCCGATGACGTCGTGCCCGAGCGAGCTGGCGGCCTCGCCGGCGAGCTCGATCACCCGCTTGGCGCGCGGGGAGAAGGGGAGCTGGCCGAGGGTGACCGTGGGGGAGGTCGAGGGCGTGATGAGCTTCTCGATCTCCTGCCGGATGCGCTTGAGGTCGACGTTGAGGTTCTTCAGGACCTTGGCGGCGACGCCCCCGCCTTCCTGGATGATGCCGAGCAGGATGTGCTCGGTCCCGATGAATTCACTGTTGAGCCGCTGCGCTTCCTGGCGCGCGAGGCTCATCACTTTACGGGCGCGTTCGGTGAACTTTTCGAACATGGGTGCGGTCCCTCTATTGATCGGAGGTGGGCTGCTGTCGAGAGGGATTATACCACCCCCCCGAGAAACCCGTCAATCTCCGGCGTCTCATGATTGGACGCGCGGACGCGCGGGTGAATTCCGGAGAACCTTCCCGGGCGGGGCCCGTTTGTGTCCGACGCGGCGCCTTGATAGACTGAGGATCACGATGGACGACCAGCTCGCCAACCCCTTCCGGAAGCGGAGCGCGGAGGCCGAGGCGCCCCGACGTCCCGCCGCGCCGCCCGGCGGCACCCCCCGGGAGATGGTCAAGCTCTACGTCATGGCCCTGGTGTTCTTCATGGCCCTCGGGACCATGATCTACATGTGGAAGGCCGCCACCGCGCCGAAGGACAAGAAGGGCAAGACCCAGGGCGTCGGACTCCTCCGGCCCGACGGCACCCGCGGCGACGCGCCGCCGCAATCCGACGTCCCCCCGCTGCCGCCCGTGAAGAAGGACGTGCCTCTCCAGGATCTCCCCAAAGACGGGATCGTGGACTTCAAGAAGCTGGCGGAGCCGTTCGTCGACGGCCTGGAAAAGCCGGTCAAGGAGACGCCGGAGTTCGTGTCCATGCTGCGGGCGATGTTGACGTCGGTGACGCCGGACGCCCTGGCGAAGCGCGTCAACCCGAAGTACAACGCGGACCTGGCCTACCTGAACATCCGCGAGGCGCGGGGCGAGGTGATCAAGTCCTACGGGCGGCTGGTGAAGATCTACACGGAGCCGCTGGACACGACGATTCCCGAGAAGGTGGAACACGTCTATCTGGGCATCATGATGGAGTATCCGTCGAACCGGACGGTGTGGTTCTACCTGCCCGAGAAGCCGGTCGACGCGGCCGGCCAGCCGGTGAAGTTCAACAAGTACACGAAGCGCGGCGAGGAGTTCATCGAGGACTGGATTGAGCTGGAAGGCGTCGCCCTGCGCCGCCACGACTACCCGTCCCAGTACGACGTCGAGCCCGACCAGGCCGCCTGGGCGAAGGCCCTGGTGATGTTCTCCAAGAACGTGCGCATCGCCGCGAAGCCGCAGATGACGAGCGCGCGCTCGTTCTACATCACCATCGTCGTCGTGGGGGCCGTGGTCATCGTCGCGGTCGTGCTGACCGCGGGCATCATGACGCGGAAGTACGGCGGCGGAGACGCGTCGATGCGCATGGCCGTCATCGCGGCCAAGCGCGCCAAGGACAAGGAGAAGGCCGGCGCCGCCGCGCCGCCCGCCGACGTCCCCGCGGGGGCGAAGGACGTCCCGCCCCCCCCGTAAGGCCTATTTGTCCGGAACGAAGCCGCCCCGCGGCATCTCGCGTTCCGACTTGATCACCGTCGGCTTGATGAAGAACAGCACTTCCTGGATGGTCTCCGCCTCTTCGTACTTGCCGAAGAGGTAGCCGAAGACGGGGATGTCCATGAGGAAGGGAAGGCCGCGGCGGATGGTCGACTTGTCCCGGCGGTAGAGGCCGCCGATCACCACTTCCTGGCCGTCGCGCACCAGCAGCTCCGTGTTCACGCTCCGCACGGTGAACTGGGGCGCCTGGGTGCCCGGCGTGATCTCCACGAAGCCGAAGATGCTGGTGACCTCGGGATTCAGCTTGAGGCTGACCTGCCCGGGGGCCGCCACGTGGGGCGTGACCTGCAGCTTCACGCCGGCGTTCTTGTAGCCGAAGGTCGTCACGTTGCCCGTGACGGGCTGCACGGTGATCGAGGCGGGGTAGGGGACGTCGTCGCCCGAAAAGATGGTCGCGGTCTGGTCGGCGCGCACGAGCACGCGGGGCTGGGAGAGGATCTGGGCCTTGCCGCGCTCGAGGAACATCTGGACGAGGCCGCCGATGCTGCCGCGATGCCCGCTCTGGGAGCTGAAGCGGAACGTGGAGCCCTGGAAGGGGGTCAGGCCCAGCGCGGCCTGCGGGTTGAGGCGGGTGCGCACCTCCTGGAGGATGGCCTCGGAGCCGGCGGGCTGGGTCCAGACGCCCGAGAGGGCGTTCAGGTCCCCCTGGACGCCGATCTGGAGGTCCTTGTCCCAGCGGAGCTCCACGACCTTCGCCTCGATCATGATCGGCTGGTCGGGCGAGTGCAGCAGGTGGAGCATCTTCTCCACGAAGCCGACGTTGTCCTTCGTGTCGGTGATGGTCAGCGAGCTGAGGCGGTTGCTGACGTCGACGCGCGCCTTGCCGCCCGGGGTGAGATAGGGCGTCAGCAGCTTCTGGAACTCCTCGAGGCCCTGGACGTTGGGCGGCGCGCTGGGCGTGTGGCTCAGGTCGAAGACGACGGTGACCAGGCCCTCCTTCTCCATCCGGCCCTTCTCGAAGCAGCAGAAGTCCTGCCAGAGACGGACGGGAGCGGCGGGGGGATCCTGCTGCGGCTTGGCGGCGGGCGGGACGGCCTGGGCCCGGACGGAGGCGCAGAGGCCCAGCATCCAGACGCCGACGGCGAGAAGATCTCTCATAGCGCGAGCATCGCCGTCCCGCTCCCCAACCTATGATTTATACACAGCGGGGGACGAGACGGGGCCGGCGGGGACGATTCCGGGGTGAAAAAACAACGCG
>DASVNH010000129.1:0-26437 GCA_036383955.1 Planctomycetota bacterium
GGGGGGACCCGTTTGGTCCTTGGTCTTTGGTCCTTTAGGGTTCGGCGTTGATCCGGTAGAGCTGCTTGTCGGTGCGCAGGAAGAGGGCGCCCTCGATCGCGGCGGGGGAGGCCAGCGTGCGGCCCGGGAGCTGGTTCGACGCGAGCTTCTCGAAAGCGCGGCCGGGCTTCACGACCGTGGTCAGGCCGTTCTCGTCCTGGAAGTAGATCCGGCCGGCGGCGTGCAGCGGCGACGCCGAGTAGTTTCCGCCGAGGCGCTCCCTCCAGTGCTCCTTGCCCGTCTTCGCGTCCAGGCAGGCCGCCACCCCGTTGTCGCTCACGATGTACAACTCGTCGCCGATCAGCAGCGGCGAGGGATTGTGCGGCGCGCCGCGCTCCAGCTTCCAGGCCACGTGCGTGTCGGTCACGTCGCCCTTGCCGTCCGCCCGCACCGCGATCAGCGTCGGCTTGTCGTAGCCCGTCGCGATGAAGATCAGCCCGTGCCCGAACACCGGCCGCGGCACCACCGAGTAGCCCTCGGCATAGCGCACCGTCCAGACCGGCTTCCCGTTCGCTTCGTACGCGGTGACCGCCGACGCCCCGGGGCTGATCGCCAGGCCGTCGACGACCAGCGGCGTCGAGAACGCGAACTTCTTGGCGTAGTCGTTGGGAGGCCTCGACGTCCGCCACTTCTGCGTCCCGGTCTTCTTGTCCAGGGCGATCACGAATTGGACGTCGCCGCCGTCGCAGCTGAAGACCAGCAGATCCTTCCAGAGGACCGGCGAGCCGCCCGGGCCGTGCACCGGGCCGTACTTGATCTGCTGCTTCCAGACCACCGTGCCGTCGGTCCTCAGGCACGCGGTGCCGTGCGGCCCGAAGTGGACGTAGACGAGGCCGTCCTCGAGGATCGGCGTCGGCGACGCGTGGCTGTTCTTCTGGTGCACGCGTCCCGCCGCCGGGAGCTTGAAGACTTCGACGTCCTTCAGGAGCTTGCCGGACGTCGCGTCCACGCAGACGGCCCGCAGCGACTTCCCGTCGTCGGTGGCGGTGGTGATCCAGACCTGGCCGTCCGCGACGACCGGCGAAGACCAGCCGAGGCCGGGGATCGGCGTCTTCCAGGCCGCGGAAGTCTCGCTCCACTTGAGCGGAAGGGTCTTCACCTCCGCGTGGCCCTGGCCGTCGGGCCCGCGGAACTGCGGCCATTCCTGCAGGACGATGAGAAACGCGAGAAAGGTCATACCAAGACTACACCACCGCCTGGAGGTTCAGGTTCAGGTACAGGAACGGGTCCCCTCTTCGTCTCCCCCCCGGGGGGGAGGGGGGATTCTCTGAACCTGAACCCGTCACCTGAACCTGTCGTAGAGCCGCGTGTGCTTCGTTTCGGGGGCGATGGGGCGGCCCTGGATGAACATGTGGACGATGTCGGTCAGCGTCTCGAGCGGGTCGCCGGTGGTGACGAGGAGGTCGGCGTCCTTGCCGGGCTCGAGGCTGCCGAGGCGGGCGTCGACGCCCAGGATCCGCGCGGGATAGATCGTCACGGCCTTGAGGGCCTCCTCGCGGGGCAGGCCGTAGGCGGAGGCCCAGGCGGCGTTGTAGGGCAGGTTTCGGGTGTTGCCGTGCCATTCCTCGAGCGCGGCCGCGATCGCGAACGTCACCCCGGCTTTGTGCAGGCGCGCGGCGTTCGCGTAGGCCGCGTCCACGGGGTCGTGGCGCTCGGCGGGCGTCCCCATCGCTCCGGCCAGGATCACGGGGATCTTCTTCTCGGCGAGGAGGGCCGCGACTTTCCACGCTTCCGCGCCGCCCGCGAGCACCGCCTTCAGCCCGAACTCCTCGGCGAACTTCAGCGACGCCCGGATCCGCCGTTCGTCGTTGGCGTGGAAGACGACGGGGCGCTCGGCTTTCATGTAGGGGACCATCGCCTCGAGGCCGAGGTCGCGCGGCGCGCCCGCGTAGCGCTTCGCGTCCTCGAACGGCTCCCGGAACGCCTTCAGCTTCTTCGCGTCCTCGTCCTTCTTCTCGTCCGTCCCCGCCAGCGCGGGATAGCTGACGTGCAGGGCCCAGACCTCCTTCACCGCCATGTCGCGCGGCACGCGGCCGTCGAGCCGGATCAGCGCGCTCTGCCCGTGGATGAGCGACCCCTGCGGCGCGGCCAGCACCGACGTCACCCCCGTCGAGCGCGCCACCGGGATCAGCTCGCTGTGCGGATTCACCGCGGTCAGCGCCTTCAGGTCCGGCTGCACGCCGCCGATCTCCGCCTCGTCCCGCGTCCCCGCCACCGAGCCGATCTCGGTGAGGCCGACCGACGAGAGCGCCGAGATCAGGCCGGGATAGACGTGGAGGCCGGTGCCGTCAATGATCGAAGTTCCGGGTCCCGTAGGTACCGGGAGACCAGGGATATCGATGCTTTGAATCTTCCCCTTGGACATGACTAGGTTTCCCTGAAAGGGTTGTCCGGGGACGAGATGGATCATCGCATTGACGATGGAGATGGTTTCAGAATCCGTCAGAGGACCCGGTGGACGTCGGCGGCGCTCGGAAGGCCTGAACTCCGGCGTGGCCTGGGACGTCGCGCCGCGCGCGTCGTACCAGAGGTCGCCGTCGACGACCGTCGCCACGCAGCGGCTGTAGGCGGAGAAGGGGTGGCCGTTGAAGATCGCGAGGTCGCCGTCCTTGCCGACCTCAATCGAGCCCACGCGGTCGCCGATCCCGAGCTGCTTCGCGGGGTTGATCGTGACGAGCGCGAGGGCCTCCGCCTCCGAAAGGCCGCCGTACTTCATCGCCTTCGACGCCTCGAGGGGCAGGTGGCGGGCCAGGTCGGGGTAGTCCGAGTTGATCGACGTCAGGATCTTCGCGCGGACCATCATCGCCGCGTTGTGCGGGATCGCCTCGTGCGCCTCGATCTTGTAGGCCCACCAGTCGCTGAAGGTCGAGGCCCCCGCGCCGAGCGTCGCGATCTCCGGCATGACCCGGTAGCCCTCGAGGACGTGCTGCAGCGTCGCCAGCTTGAGGCGGTGCTCGCGCGCGACCTCCAGGATCATCAGGATCTCGTCCGCGCGGTAGCAGTGGCAGTGCACCAGGAGCTTGCCGTCCAGGATGTCGCACAGCGTCTGCAGCCGGAGGTCGGGCCGCGGGTTCTTCAGCTTCCGGTACTCCTCGGCCTCCGCGAAGGCGCGGCGGATCGACGCCTCGACGCCCATCCGCGTGTTCGGGAAGCGCTTGCCCTTGTTGCCCGAGAAGTTCGACTGCTTGGGATTCTCGCCGAGCGCGAACTTCACGCCCCGCGGCGCCCCCGGGAACAAGAGGTCGCGGCTCCCGTACTTCAGCTTGATCACCGCGTTCTGGCCGCCGATCGCGTTCGCGCTGCCGTGCAGGACGTTCGCCGTCGTCACGCCGCCCGCGAGGTTGCGCCAGAGGTCGACGTCCTTCGGATTCAGGACGTCGGCCACCCGGACCTCGGGCGTCACGGTCTGGCTGCCCTCGTTGAGGCCGCCCTCGCAGGCGATGTGGGAGTGGCAGTCGACGACCCCCGGCATCACGAAGAGCCCGGCGCCTTCCACGATGGCGACGCCCTCCGGCGCGGCGAGCTCGCCGATCTCCCGGATCTTCCCGCCGCGGATCAGGATGGAGCCGCGGGCGACGGGCGCGCCCAGCAGGGTGGCGTTCCGCACGAAGAGGTCGCCGCCGCGGGACTTCGGGACGCGCTCGGCCTCGATCTCGACCTCGTAGTCGGCCGCCGGCGGCTCCTTCTTCTCCTTGTCCTTCTCGTCGTCTTTCTTCTTTTCCTCGGGGGCCTTGCCGTCGACGTCGAAGCGGACGCCGTCGACGATCACGTGCTTGACCGCGGCCTTCGCGTCGCCGAGCGGCGCGCTGAGGAGCGTGAGGCTGGCGGCCTTGCCTTTCTCTACGGTGCCCTGGGAGCCGGCGACGTCGAAGAGCTGCGACGGATTGATCGTCAGGCCGGCGAGGGCGGCGTCGGGCTTGAGGCCGAGCTCGACGCGCTTGCGCAGCGCCGCGAGCGCCTCTTTCGGCTCGAGGCCCTGCGTGGAGAAGCAGAAGGGCACGCCGGCTTCGTGGAGCGTCTGGGCGGCGCGGATCCGCGCGTCCCGCAGCCGCTCGCGCTCCAGCTTCAGCTTCGCGGGCTCCGGATCCGGATCCTTCACCTTGGGCGGATCCTTCGGCAGCTGCAGGGTCAGGATGACGGGGATGTCGGCCGCCTTCAGGACGTCGGCCGCCCCGCCCGCTTCGGCGCCGCCGGTGATCACGAGCTTCAGGTTGAACTCGCGGGCGAGGGCGACAGCCCGGAGGATCTCGCGTTCCGTCTCCGCTTCGAAGAAGAGGGCGATCTCGCGGCGGAGGAGGGGCTGGAGGGCGTCGAGCCCCGCGTCGAGCGGCGGCCGGGGCGCGCCGGGCAGGGCCGGCTTGCCGTAGTGGACGGCGTCGCTCAGGACCTGCCGGAGATGGGCGATCGCGCCCATGGTGGTGACGGGATAACCCTCGCCGTAGGACTTGAAGCCCCCGTGCGGGCCGGTCCAGGCGCGGAGGAGGGCGTTGCGGGGCGGGGCGCCGCTCAGCGCGTGCAGGGCGCCGAGGCCGCCCAGGAACTCCTCGGCGGGGGCGGAAAGGGCCAGCGCGAAGCCGCCCGCGTGATGCTTCTTGAGGTCGGCCTCCGCGACGTGGAGCAGGGCGGCGGCCCGCAGGTCGGGACGCAGCCCTTTCCGGTTCGCCTGCTCCATGCGGGGCGGGGCTTCCTGGACGACGTCCGGCTTCTCGCCTTCTTCGCGCTTCCGGGCGTCGGGCGCCACTTTCGTGTCGCCCAGGCCCAGGGTCGTCCGGGCGTCGACGAAGCCCGCGTAGACGTGCAGGCCCGCGCCGTCGATCACCTCGGCGTCCGGCGGGACGGCGACGTCCGCCCCGACGGCCTCGATCAGGCCGTCGCGGAGCACGACGACGCCCTTTTCGATCGCTTGGCCCGGAGCGACGACGATCGTCGCGCCTTTGATGGCGATGGGGCGAGGCGGGGGCGTCGCGGCGCCAAGCCCTTCGACTCCGCTCAGGGCGAGCGGGAGCAGGGCGAGGAGACAGAGGGCGCGAGCGGTCATAGGGTCCTCAAGCCAGTACTACGTAGACACCGGGTCGTTCAGGTCAATGTCCGGCGGCCGCGGCCTTCTTGCGCCGGAGCTTGAGGACGTACCAGAGGACGAGGAAGAGCGCTCCGACCGTAAGAGCGCCGATCCTGACCAGGGGGGCAAAAAAGTCGACGGTCTTGGCCTGGAGCGGAGGCTTCTCGACGGGATAGAAGGCCAGATCGGGCCGCTTCTCGGAGCCGTCGGCATTCTTCCCTGCCGGATAGACCAGCTTGCTCTTGTCGATGAGGATAAGGACGTCCTTGTTTTGGTTGGGGAGACCGTAGATCTCCATCAGCTTGCGATCGTAGTCCGGATCCTCCGGCTTGGTGTCGAACATGAACTTGTTGACCTCGACCGTGTCCTTGTCGTGGGGCGTCAGCTGGTAGACCTCCACCGCGCCGCTTTTGAGGGCGGCCGCGACCAGCGGGACGACCAGGAGCCCCGTCACGATCGCGCCGATCCCGAGCCCCGGCAGGAGGATCTTCTTCACTTCGCTTCGTCCGCCAGGAGACCGACCAGGAAGATCGAGACCGAGAGCTCGTCGTTGATCTTGGTGGGGTCCGGATTCTTCACGCCGTGGTCGCTCAGCTTGATCTTGAAGTCGCCCGTGACCCGCACGCCCGGCTTCTCGCCCCAGTTGGCCTTCTTGACCTCTTCGGCGGGGATGTCGGCGACGGCGACGTCCAGCTTCAGCGGCTTGCCGACGCCGCGCATCATGAACGTGCCTTCGACGGCCCAGGTCTTGTCGTCCTTCTTGGTCGCCTTGGTGCTCTCGAAGGCGATCATCGGGAACTTCTTTTCGTCGAGCCAGGTCTCGCCCCGGAGATGCTCGTCGCGCATCGGGATGCCCGTCTTGATCTGGGCGACCGGGATGTGGAAGCGGAGGCCGGCGACGCCCTTCTCCTTGTCGATGCCGACGAAGCCGTGGCTCGCGTTGATGGTCGCCACGATCGTCTCGATCTGGGCCTCGGACGTGGCCCGCAGGGTCGTCAGCTGGGGTTTCTTGCCGAACTCATAATGCGTGCCGGGGAGGCCGTCGGACTTGAGCTTGGACACGCGGACCACCTTGACCTCGTCGGGCTCCGCGGCCTCGACGGGGGCGGGCGCGTCGGCCGGCTTGACGGTCGTCGCGAAGAGCTCGATCGCGACGTTCCAGATGGGCTCGACGGTGAACTGGGCGCTCTTGTCGATCTTGATGCCGTGCTGGCCGATGTCGACCTTGAACGAGGTCTTTACGCGGATCCAGGCGCCCTCGCCGAGCTTCTGGCCGATCGTCGGCGGGACCTGCTTGACTTCCGCTTCGATGCTGAGCGGCTGCGTGACGCCGCGGAAGAGGAAGTCGCCGTCGATCTTCCAGGTGTTCGGGGCCGTCACGGCCGCCTTCTTCGACTTGAACTCGATGGTCTTGTTGACCTTGGAGTCGAGCCAGACCTTGCCGTGCATGGCGCGGTCGCGGTCGTCCATGCCCGAGTTGAGGGACAGCGTCGGGATGACGAGGTGGCAGCTGCCCGTGTTCTTCTCGAAGTCGATCGTGGCCGAGCCCGTGCACTGGTTGGTCTGGCCCAGGATGTTCGTCACGTTGGTCTTCGACTCGAAGATGACCTTGACGCGCGCGGGATTCGCCCCGAAGTGATAGGTCGTTTCGCCCTTGGGAGCGGACGCAGGGGCCGCGGCCGCGGGCGCGGCGGCGGGAGCGGCGGCCGGGGCGGCGCCGGCCGGAGCCGGGGGCTTCCCGTCCGAGCACGCGAAGTTGAACAGCAGACAGGCCGCCAGGGGCATCATCCGTCGCATGAAAGACCTCCGTTTAGGGCTCGGATTCTAGCATCTAATACGGCCGATTCCACCTCGGAAACGGGCGTCCGCGTAGGCGTCCAGCAGGGCGTCGACCTCCTTCTCGACCGAGAAGGCCGCCGCGCGGGCCCGGGCCGACTCCCCGAGCTCGCGGCGCAGCTCCGGAGACGCGGCGAGACGACCGACGCGGTCCCGCAGCTCCGTCTCGTCGCGGTAGAGGAGGCCGGGACGGAGCTCGCGGTTGCCCACGACGTCCGACGCCACGATCGCCTTGCCGCAGGCCATGGCCTCGAGGAGCGCGTTCGAGAAGCCTTCGGAGCGGGAAGTGTTGAGCACGAGATCGGCGCCCGCGTACGCGGACGCCATGGCGTCGGGCGGGATCGCCGGCAGCCAGCGCGCCCGGGGTTCCGCGGCGACGCCCGCCAGCAGCTCCCGGCCGTACGCGGCGTCGATGACGGGGCCCAGGAAAACCAGCCGGAGCCCGTCGCCATGCAGAGCCTTTAGCGCGAAGAGGTTGTTTTTCACGGGCCGGATGCCGCCTGCCTGAAGAATCAGGATCTCCCCGGGCCCGACCCCCGCAGCGCGCCGAAGGTCGAAGGGCTCCGCCCCGAGATGGACGCCCTTTGGAAGGAGCCGGGCGCGGGGCGCGAGCGCGGGACTGTAGGTGACGACGACGTCCGCCGCCGCGAGGGCCGCGTCGACCGCCGCGCGCCGGGCGGGATCGGCCCGGTCCTCGTTGACGTCGGTGCCCGCGAGCGTGAGCACGGTGGGCCGCGAGGCGAGGCCCGGCAGGAAGCGTCCGGTCTTCCAGGCGTGGTAGAAGTGGAGGACGTCGGGATTCGCGACGTCCGCCGCGGCGCGGAGCTCCTCGAGGCGCGCGTCGGGGCCGGCCACGAGGACGTCGAAGACATGCCCGCGCGCCGCCAGGGCGCGTCCGATCCGCCTCAAGGTGGCCGAGTTGCCGCCGGGGGCGTCGAGCGGGGTGGGGCTGAAGGCGAGTATCTTCACCAGGGGAGTTCGTCCGGATTGTAAGATCCGGCGATGGCGCTTGTCGAGCCGGCTCCGCCGGACCCGTCCTGGCCCCGGTACAGCGGGCAGGCCTTCCCGCCGTACCGCTTCGTCCCGGGGCTGAATCCGCACCCGCGGAGGCATCCGAAGGGGCACGCTTACGGCACGCCGGAGACGCCACCGCCCTACGTGCCGCCCGAGCGCTGGCGGGAGAACCCGCACTACCTGTACGGCGTCGACCTCTACAACCACGCGTACTGGTGGGAGTGCCACGAGGCCCTGGAGGCGCTCTGGCACCTGACGGGGCACAAGGGCGAGGAGGCCGCCTTCCTGCAGGGCGTGATCCAGGCGGCGGCCGCCCACCTCAAGCGGCACATGGGCTCGCCCGACGGCGCGCGGCGGCTGGGGCGGGAGGCGGCGGCGCGGCTGGCGACGGTGCCCGGGCCCCGCTACATGGGCCTCGACCTGCCGCCCTTCATCCGCGGGATCGAGGCGCGGCACGTGGCGGAGACGTCCGACGCGATTCCGCTCATTTCCCTACAATAAAAGCCGGCCCGCCCCGTTGTGCCTCCCGGACAGCGAAGGAGGCGAGCGATGATCAGCGTATGGGCGACGGCGGCGCTGCTGTGCGCGGCGCAGGAACAGGGCGACAACGAGAGAAAGCTTCAGGAGCTGCGGGAGCGGCACGAGCAGGCGCTGCGCGAGCTGGATCAGCAGCGGCGCAAGATCGAAGAGGAGTTCCGGCGGAGATCCGACGAGCTCGGCGGGCCGCACCGCGAAGGCGACGCGCGTCCGCGGCCGGAAGGCGAGCGACGTCCTCCGCAGGAAGGGGAGCGACGTCCCCCGCCGCCTCCCCCGGAAGGCGAGCGCCGCGAGCGACGTCCGCAGCCGCCGCCTCCCCCGGAAGGTCCCCGTCCCGAAGGCGAGCGGCGGCCCCAGCCCCCGCGCTGCGCCTGTGAGATGAAGTGCGAGCGCTGCCATCCGCGGCGGGACACGCCGCAGGATCCGCCGCCGCGCCGCAACCCGCAAGAGCGCTGATTTCCGGCAGACGCGAACGACCGCGGGAGGTAGACTCGGGGTGCGCATGCGCACCTGGGTCTACCTCCTTTTCTTCGCGTCTGGCGTCACCGGCCTCCTCTACCAGATCGTCTGGATCCGGGCGGCGGGAACCGTCCTCGGGAACACGACCTACGCGATCGGGACGGTCGTGGGCGTCTACATGGGCGGCATGGCGCTCGGGGCCTGGAGCGGCGGGCGCGCGGCCGACCGCCGTTCGGGCGGCGCTCTGCTCCGGCTCTACGGCCTGCTCGAGGGCGGCGTCGCGCTCAGCGCGTTCCTGGTCCCCTGGCTGATCGGCGCGACCGCGCCGCTGTTCCGCGCCCTCTGGGACGGCACGGGCCAGCCGGGCGTCGGCTATGCCGCGCTGCGCGTGGCGGTGCCGGCCCTGATCCTCGCGGTACCCACGACCCTCATGGGCGCGACGCTGCCGGTCCTGGCACGCTTCTTCGCGGGGGCCGTCGAGGGCGCTCCGCGGGAGGCGGGCAAGGCGTACGCGCTGAACACGTTCGGCGGCGTGGTGGGGACGCTGGCGGCCGGCTTCTGGCTGGTGCCGGCCTTCGGCCTGCGGATCACCACGCTCGTCGCCGTCCTCGCGAACGCGGCGATCGCGGCGGCGGCCTTGCTGCTGGCGCGCGGCGCGGCGGGCGCGACGTCCCCCGCGCCGTCCGCGGGCGGCCCGCTGCCGAGGGCGGTGCTGTGGATGTCGGCCGCCTCCGGCCTGGCCGGCCTGATCTACGAGGTCGCGTGGACCCGGATGATCGTGCTCTCGCTGGGCTCGACCGTCTATTCGTTCACCTTGGTGCTCGCGGTGTTCATTTTCGGCCTCGCGGCGGGCAGCGCGCTGGGCGCGCGCTGGGTGGGGAAGTCGGCGGCTCCGGAGCGGGCGCTGGGGCTGATCCAGCTGTCGATCGGGGCGCTGGCCCTGATCGGCCTGCCGTTCCTGGGCAACCTTCCCGTGATCTTCGCCTCGGTGATGGACGCGCTGCGGAAGGACTTCGGCGGGCTCCTGCTCGCCCAGGCGGGCCTCATCATCGCGATCATCCTGCCGCCGACGCTGCTCATGGGGGCGGTCTTCCCGTTCGCCTGCCGGCTGGCGGTGTCGGGCGAGGACAAGGTGGGCCGGAGCGTGGCCGGCGTCTACACCTGGAACACGTTGGGCTCGATCGTCGGCACGTTCGTGGCGACGTTCCTGATCGTCCCGCTGGCCGGGCCGGGCGTCGCGGTGAAGACGGCGATCGCGGCGAACCTCGCGACGGCCGCCGGGCTGCTCTGGGCGGCGGGCCCCGCGGTCCGGGGCCTGCTCGCGCTGCCGGCGGTCGTCGCCGCGATCGCCCTCTTCGTCGGCGACCTGAAGCCGGAGGTCATGTCGGCGGGCGCTTATCTCTACGGCAACCAAATGGTCCGCGAGGCCCGCCAGACCGGCCTGGATCTCCGCACCCATCTGGAGAAGAAGAAGTCGCGGCTGGTCGAGTCCGGCTGGGACGCCTACGGCCTCGTGACCGTGCAGAAGACGGGCGCAAACGATTTCAGCCTGCGCATCAACGGCAAGGTCGACGCCTCCACGAGCGGCCCGGACATGGTGACGCAGCAATGGCTGGCGCACCTGCCCCTCCTGCATCACCCCGATCCCAAACGCGCGCTGGTCATCGGCCTGGGCGCCGGCATCACGGCCGGCACGGCCGCGGAATACGCCCTGGAGCGCGTCGACTGCGTGGAGATCTCGCCGGCCGTCGCGCGTATGGCCCGCCACTTCGCCGCGGTGAACGGGAACTGCCTGGAGAATCCCAAGGTCCGGCTGACGGTGGGCGACGGCCGCCATCTCGTGCGCTGCGCGCGCCAGCCGTACGACGTCATCATCTGCGAGCCGTCCAACCTCTGGCTGAGCGGGATGGCGAACCTGTTCACCCGCGACTTCTTCCAGGAGGCCGCGGCGAAGCTCGCCCCGGGCGGCGTCCTCTGCCAGTGGATCCACGCGTACAAGCTCTCCGAGGAGGACTTCCGCTCCGTCCTCCGCACGTTCTTCTCGGTCTTTCCGGGCGGGGGGGTGTGGGAAGTCGTGCCGGGCGGCGACTACCTCCTGCTGGGACGGCTGGAGAGAGCGCCGACCTCCTGGGCCTCCTTCAGCCGCCGGATGTCGGCCGTCGCCCCCCAGGCGTCCGAGCTCACCGACCTGTTCCTCCCTGCGGCCGTCTCGCTGGCCTCCACGCTGGTGGCGGACGCGGAGCGCGTGCGCGCGGCCTGCGGGGCGGGCGACGTCCTGACGGACGACCACTGCCGGGTCGAGTTCACCGCGCCCCGTTCGCTGCACACCGAGCACCGGGACCGGATCCTGGCGTGGCTCGACGGCCTGCGCGGCCCCGGAGCCGAGGAGAAGGTCTACGGCGACATGGACGCGGCCGCGAAGGCGGCCCTGGCCGTCCGCCGCGCGGCTCGCCGGGACGTGGGGCACGCGATCGGCCTGTACATGCGTCCGCCGTCCTCGGAGGCCGGCCCGCACCGTCTGGACCCGCGGGGCCCGGATTCCCTGCGGGCTCTGGACGAGGCGATTCGGAAGCACGGCCCGGACCGCTCTTCCCGGCTGTTTCTGGAGCTGCACGCGCAGGAGGTGCTGGCGGAGGGGCGGGCCTCGGCGGAAGCGGGGCACGCGGACGTGGCGGCGGCCTACCTCGACGCGATTCCGAGAATCACGGGCCCTTACGCGGACGCGCGCCTGGTCCTGGGCAACATCAAGATGGCGAAAAAGGACGTGGAGGGGGCCCGCGCGGATTACGTGGCCTCCCTGGAGGCCTCGCCGCGCTCCGCGCGGGCGGCGGTGGGCTGGGCCGCGGCCGCCCAGGCCCTGTCGCGGAAGGAGGAGACCCTGGAGGCTTGGACGAAGGCGCTCAGCCTCGAGCCGAACCATCCGGGGATCCTGATGGGCCAGGCGGCGGCCTACTACAAGCTGAACCGGGACGAGGAAGCGCGCGCGGCCTGCAAGAAGGCGCTCCAGCTCAAGCCCGACGACGCGGCGGCGAAGGAGCTCCTCAAGCGGATCGAGATCGGCGGACCCCGCTAAGAAGATCCGGAGATCAGGCCCTGATCAGGAGATGGCAACCAAGGAGATCAGGGGATGAGACGGATCCGGCGATAGGGCGAGGTACGACTGTGTGAGGATGGAGAACACGGACGCCGTCTTCGCGGCTCCGGGCGACACCTCGAATCAGGCTCACTTCGCGCAAGAGTTGCTCTCGCTCCTCGCGACTCAGTTGCGATCTAGGGGCATTCGGGCCACCCTTTCCAATCCTAAGGACGACAAAGGTATCGCGGGGGCGATAGTTTGCGCTCTGCGGGATTGGCAGATCCACGTGCAATTGGACCATCCGGTTAGGGGGTCGGATTCTGTTTCCATCTGGCACCTGATGTGTATCGACCTCCCTCGATTCTGGTTGAGCAGGATGTTCTCTTCGCTGCCCAATCTCGGATTGGGAGACGTTGTCGCCATCGTGCATGAAGCGCTGACTCGGAACAGCGGAATCAGGGATGTCGAGTGGGTTGATGAGGGTGGAGTGGACAAGATGATCGACGTGCTGAAACGTCGGATCCGCGAAGCCTCCGAGTAAGCCGCTCCTCGGTCATCTCGTTATCCGTTGTGTCTCCGGATCCCCTTAGCGATCCGCCTTCATCCCTGGATCACCTTGAGGGCGCGGCCGACCTTCTCGAAGGCGGCGATGGCGCGGTCCAGGTCGTCCCGGGTGTGCGCGGCGCTGATCTGGGTCCGGATGCGCGCCTGGCCCTGGGGCACGACCGGATAGAAGAAGCCGACCACGTAGACGCCTTCGTCGAGCATGGCGCGGGCGAAGTCCTGCGCGAGCTTCGCGTCGAAGAGCATGATCGGGCAGATCGGGTGCGTGCCGGGCTTGATCTGGAAGCCGCGGCGCGTCATCTCGGCTCTGAAGTGGCGGGTGTTCTCCTCCAGCCGGTCGCGCAGCTCCGTCGATCCCGACAGCAGCTCGAAGGCCTTGAGCGCGGCGCCGCAGATCACCGGCGGCAGCGTGTTCGAGAAGAGATAGGGGCGGGAGCGCTGGCGCAGGAGGTCGATGATCGCCTTCCGGCCCGTCGTGAAGCCGCCCGCCGCGCCGCCGAGCGCCTTTCCCAGCGTGGACGTGAGGACGTCGATCCGCGCCCCGACCCCGTATACCTCCGGCGTGCCGCGGCCGGTTCGGCCCACGAAGCCGGTGGCGTGGGAGTCGTCGACCATGACGAGCGCCTGGTAGCGGTCGGCGAGCTCGCAAATCCTGTCGAGCGGGGCGATGACGCCGTCCATCGAGAAGACGCCGTCGGTCGCGATCATCCGCACGCGCTTGCCCTGGGCCTTCTTGAGGCAGGCCTCGAGCTCGGCCATGTCCGCGTTCGCGTAGCGGAAGCGCTCGGCCTTGCAGAGGCGGATGCCGTCGATGATCGACGCGTGGTTGAGGGCGTCGGAGATGATCGCGTCCTCCTCGCCGAGCAGGGTCTCGAAGAGGCCGCCGTTGGCGTCGAAGCAGCTCGTGTAGAGGATCGCGTCCTCGGTGCCGAGGAAGCGCGCGACGGCGGTCTCGAGCTCCTTGTGGATGCCCTGCGTCCCGCAGATGAAGCGGACGGACGACAGGCCGTAGCCCCAGCGGTCGAGCGCCTCGTGGGCGGCGCGGACGATCTCGGGGCGCGAGGAGAGGCCGAGATAGTTGTTGGCGCAGAAGTTGAGGACCTCGCGGCCGGCGACGCGGACGCGCGCGCCCTGGGGGCCGTCGAGGATCCGCTCGTCCTTGTGGAGGCCCGCGTCGCGGATGGCGTGGAGCTGGGCGTCGAGGAGGGGCTTGAGCAGGGCGTCGGTCATGCGGGCGAGTATCGCAAATCGTCCGCGCGATGGACAACGTATGAACAGCATGATCACGATGATGCTTGCCCTGTGCGGCGTCGAAGGGCTCCTGGCGCTCCAGGAGCCGCCGAAGCGGCCGGCTCCGGAGCTCGACGGCGGGAAGGGCTGGCTGAACACCGACAAGCCGATCCGGATCGCCGACCTGAAGGGCAAGATCGTCCTGCTCGACTTCTGGACCTTCTGCTGCATCAACTGCCACCACGTCTTCCCGGACCTCAAGCGCCTGGAGCGCAAGTACCCCAAGGAGCTGGCCGTCATCGGCGTCCACTCGAAGAAGTTCAGCAACGAGGCGGAGACCGAGAACATCCTGCACGCCGTCGTGCGCCACGACATCGAGCATCCCGTGGTCAACGACGCGGAGATGAAGATCTTCGAGGCCTACAAGGCGACGGGCTGGCCCCACTTCATCCTCATCGACCCGGAGGGGATGATCTACGGCCGGGCCGGCGGCGAGGGCATCTACGCGCTCCTCGACGAGCACATCGGCAAGCTCGTGAAGACCTTCGAGGGCAGGATCGACCGCAAGGAGCTGGTCTGGACGCTGGAGAAGTCGAAGAAGAAGTCCGGCGCCCTCTACTACCCGGGCAAGCTCGTCGCCACCGCGGAGCGGATCTACGTCGCCGACACCCTCCATCACCGCGTCCTCGTCCTCGACCCCGCCGGCAAGGTCCTCGACCGCGTCGGGGGGCCGACGGAAGGACGGGCCGACGGCGATTTCGCGACGGCCCGCTTCTTCCACCCGCTCGGCCTGGCGCTGAAGGGAAGCACCCTCTGGGTCGCCGACTGCGAGAACCACCTGATCCGCGAGATCGATTTCGCCGCGAAAACGGTGAAGACCGTGGCCGGCACCGGCCAGCAGGTCTACAACCCGGCCGGCGCGGGCGAGGCCCTCAAGACGCCCCTCAACTCCCCGTGGGACCTGGCGCTCGACGGCGACCGCCTGCTCATCGCGATGGCCGGCAACCACCAGATCTGGGCGCTGGACTTGAAGAAGAAGGCCGTCGCCGCGTTCAGCGGCACGGGGCGGGAGTCGATCGCCGACGCCCCGCACGCGAAGGCGGACTACAGCCAGCCGAGCGGCCTCTCGATCGCCGGCGGAAAGCTCTACGTGGCCGACAGCGAGATCAGCGCGGTGCGGGAAGTCGAGCTCGACGCCGCGGGCAAGGTCCGCACGCTCGTGGGGACGGGCCTGTTCCACTTCGGGGATGTCGACGGCGTGGGCACCGCGGCCAAGCTGCAGCACGCGCTGGGCGTGCACTGGAAGGGCGGCCAGGTCTACGTCGCCGACACGTACAACCACAAGATCAAGGCGATCGACCCGGCCACCGGCCAGTGCCGCACGGTCTTCGGCGACGGGAAGCGGGGAACCGCCGACCAGAAGGCCGGCGAGAAGACCGCGCGCTTCTACGAGCCGAGCGGGCTCTGGGCGGTGGGCGACCTCCTTTACGTCGCGGACCAGAACAACCACGCGATCCGCGTCTGCGACCTGAAGTCCGGCGAAGTGAGGACGCTGGCCGTCGAGAAGTAGGTATACTTCCCTCGACGTGGACACACCCGAGCGGCCTCCCGCGGCGGTGCCCCGCGAGCCCTGGATGGTCCGCGGGCTGATCTGTTTCGGCGCCGTCGCGGTGGGGATCAGCCAGGTCTTCTTCCAGCTCATCCTCGACGCGCCGGATCGCTTTCCCCGGCCGGGCAATTTTCATCTATGGACGCTGGGGTGGACGCTGCTGGTCCCCGGCCTCGGGGTGCTGGGCTTCGATCTCCTGATGGAGCGCGCCGGAAGCCGGCCGGCGAGGATCTGGAGGGCGGTCCTGCTCGGCGCCGTCGTCCTTTCGATTCTGCGCCACGTCCAGGTCTGGCGTCCGGTCCTCTTCGTGGACTTCCTCTGGGGGTCGCCGCCGGCCGTGCTGGCGGCGGCCATCGTCCTGCTGATGGCCGGGATCGCTCTGAAGCGGCCGAAAGAGGCCCGGCTCTGCCTGCTCGCTCTGGGCATCGCGGGGACGCTTCTGACCGCGCGCTATGTGGCCCGGACCGGAGTCTGGGGCCCGGCCTGGGCGTCCGAAACGCTTGGAGCGCGCGTCTCCGGCGATCCCTCCGCGCGTCCCGTGTTCATTCTCGTGTTCGACGAGCTGGCCTACGAGGTCCTCCAGGACGGCGACCGGGTCCGGGAGACGGAGTTTCCCTCCTTCGCGGCCCTGGCCCGGGACGGCGCCTTCTTCACCCGCGCCACCACGAACCACTTCGAGTGCGGGAGATCGGTCGCCACGCTTCTGACGGGACAGCTGCGGCCGGAGCCCGGGCGGGCGTCCGTGCTCGACCGCCTGGCGGAGCGCCGCGAGGTGATCCTGTTCGACACGTTCAGGCACGCGGACCGCTGGGCTCCCCGGCAGGGGGCCACCCGCCGCGTCTATTCCCGGGGCAAGGCCCAGTATCTTTCGCTCGGCCCGGGCTACGCCCTTCGCTACCTGACCTGCGCGTTCGCCGAGTCCCCGTTCGCCGCGACCCCGCTGAATGAGAGGCGCGCGTGGGTGTTTCCCCCCGTCAACTACTGGGAAAGGCCGAGCACGCGGGAGTGGGCCCGGCTCGAAATGGAGCTCGTGCTGCGGTGGATCCGGGAAGACGCGTCCGCCGGGCGGGCGACGTACTGGCATTGCCCGCTTCCGCACGGGCCCTTCGTGTACACCCGGGACGGCGTCGAGCACGGCCGCAAGGACACCCTGTTCACCTCGAGCCGGACACACGGCCGGGAAACGCTCGAGAACTACCGCGAGCAGGCCGGCTTCGCCGACGCCATCCTCGGCCGCGTCGTCGCGCGGCTGAAGGCCGAGGGGCTGTACGACCAGGCGACCCTGGTGGTCACGAGCGACCATGGACTCCGGACGTGGTTCGGGGAATTCGAGCCGGCGGGTTTTCCCGGCGTCCGGTCCGGCCTGGCCCCCCGCGTTCCCCTGATCATCAAGTCCCCCGGTCTCGAGCCGGGCCCCCGGTCGACGGACTATCAGCACATGGATTTCGCGCCGACGCTGCTCCGGCTCCTCGATATCCCGTTCGATCCCGCGGCGTTCAACGGCCGCCCGGCGTTCGAGGCGCACGATCCGCGGCAAAAGGTGTTCATCGACCGGGACCAGCTGCCCCGCGTCCTCGATCTCGCGTCGGGTCTTTGGGAATTGCCGAAGTAGCGAGCCCGCGCGCCGTCGGATTTCTGGCGTGGGCTTTTCGCGGCGGACCCGTATAATCTTTCACGATGTTTTGGCTCGCGGTGTCGCTCCTCGCGGGGGGCGCGCCGAACGACGTCGAGATCCGGGGCATGCGCCATCCGGCGTTGTCGCCCGACGGCCGGCGCCTCGCCTTCGCCTGGCGGGGCGATCTGTGGATCTGCCCCGCGGAAGGCGGCCCGGCCGAGCGCGTCACCACCGATCCCGGCGACGAGCGCAAACCCTGCTGGTCGCCCGACGGCCTCCGCCTCGCCTACGCCGGCGACGCGAACGGGACGCTCGACCTCTACGTTCTGGACCTCGCGACCCGCGAGGCCCGCCGGCTGACGCGCCACACCGCGGACGACGACGCGCCGGCCTGGTCGCCCGACGGGGCCTGGATCGCCTTCCAGTCGAACCGCGACTCCAACCTCGACCTCGCGCTCAACGACGACGTCTTCGACGTCTGGAAGATGCCGTCCGGCGGCGGCACCGCCACGCGCGTCACCCGCTTCCGCGGCGAGAACCCCGCCTGGTCCGCGGACGGGAAATGGATCGCCTACGACCGCTACGCGACCGGCTACGGCGACGGCGAGCACAACGTCTTCATCGTCGACGCCGACGGCCGGGGGACGCCCCGCGAAGTCGCTTCGGGCCGGGAAGACTCCCGGCGCCCCGCCTTCAGGGGCCGGACCCTGTACTTCGCGCACGAGACCCACGGCTTCCGCAACATCTGGAAGACCGCGCTCGACGGCGGCCCGCTCTATCAGGTGACCGGCCACCGCGGGGACCATGTGACCTGGCCCACCGCGCGGGGCGACACCCTGGTGTACGAATACGACTTCGACTTTTATTGCCTCGACCTCCGCGCGCCGCGGCCCGAGCCGCGGAAGCTCGCGATCCGCGCCGAGGCCCCGCCCGAGCCGCCGCCCGCGCGCGAGACGCTCGCGTCCGGCCTGCGCGCGCCCGCGTGGTCGCCCAGCGGCCGGCGGCTCGCGTTCTCGGCGGGCGGACGGATTTGGACCAGCTCCTCCGACGGCGGCGCGGCGCGGGTCGTGACCGCCGGCCCCGGCGAGGACCGCGATCCCGCCTGGGCCGCCGACGAAGCGTCCCTCGTCTACGTCTCGGCGCCGCCGGGGCTGCCCGGCCACGTCTGGCGCTCGCCGCTCGACGGCGGCACGCCGATCCGGATCTCCCGCGAGGAGGCCGCGTACCGGACGCCCAGGCCGTCGCCCGACGGCCGCGAGCTGCTCGTCGTCGTCGGCGAAGGCGCGGCGGCGGACGTGCGCGTGATCGACGCCAAGAGCGGCGCGGCCCGGGACGTCGCCGCCAAGCAAGGAACCGCCGAGTTCTCGCCGTGCTGGTCGGCGGACGGCCGCTCGATCTATTTCCTGAAGGACGGCGAGCAGGGGACGTCGATCCTCCGCGCCCCGCGGGACGGCGGTCCCGCTTTCGAGATCCGGGGGCCCACGGCGCGGCGCGACGGCCTGGAAGCGTCTCCGGACGGGAAGCGGCTCGCGTGGGAGCAGGGGAAGAACGTGCGGGTGGCGCTGATCGACGGCGGCGAGGAGCCGGCGCTGGTGGGGCGCGGCGTTGGACGTCCGAGCTGGTCCCCCGACTCGTCGATGCTGGCCGCGGAAGTGCCGGGGCGGGCGCTGCTCGTGCTGGACGCGGGCGGGGCGAGCCGGCTTCCGCTGGAGATCCGGGTGGAGCGCGACATCCCGCGCGCCGAGGAGTCGCGGGCGCTGTTCGGGCAGGTCTGGGCGGCTTACTGGGGCAGCTACTACGATCCGTTCTTCCACGGCGTCGACATGATGGCGCTGCGGGCGAAGTACCTGCCGGTGGCGGAGGCCTGCCGGACGCGCGGCGAGCTCTACGACGTCATCAACGACATGCTGCGGGAGCTGAAGTCGTCGCACATCCACCTGAAGCCGCCGGCGCCGAAGACCGGCCCGCCGACCGGCGCGCTCGGGGCGGATCTGGAGCGCGGGGCCGACGGCGGATTCGCCCTGCGGCGGATCGAGCCGGGCGGGCCGGCGGCGAAGGCGGGGCTGCGCGACGGCGACGTCCTGGAGCTGCCGGCCGCCGAAGATCTGGACGCGCTTCTGGCCGCGGAAGCCGAGCTGAAGCTCCGGACGTCGGAGGGCACGCGGACGGTCAAGGTTCTGGGGATCCCGCGGACCGCGTTGCGGGAGCTGAAGTACGCGAACACGATCGAGGCGCGGAAGGCGCGGGTGAGGGAGCTGTCGAACGGGCGGCTGGGGTACTTCCACATCCGGATGATGGCGGCGCCGGAAGTCGCGCGCTTGAAAGAGGCGCTCGAGAAGGAGTTCCCGGAGGCCGAAGGTCTGGTCCTCGACGAGCGGGACGGGGTGGGGGGCTTCGCGCACCGCCCGGTCTGCGCGCTGCTGGATTCGACCGCGCCGGAGCGGCTGAACCGGAATCCGGCCTGCGCGATGCGCAACCGGGACGGGTCGATGGTGAAGGACGTCTACGGCGACCCGCGGCCGCCGGCGCGGAGCTGGAACAAGCCGGTCGTCATGATCCAGAACGAGGTGTCGCGCAGCGACAAGGAGATCCTGCCGCACACGTTCCGGCATCTGGGGCTGGGGTACCTGGTGGGGATGCCGACCGCGGGCGGCGTGATCGGCGGCAACGAGTGGACGATGCGGGACGGCTCGCGGATCATCGTCTCGGTGCAGGGCTGGTTCACGCTCGACGGCCGCAACATGGAGGGCTGGGGCGTGCCGCCGGACTTCCGGGTGCCGCTGACCCACGACGACCTGTACGCGGGCCGCGACCCGCAGATCGACAAGGCGGTGGAGGTGCTGCTGGCCCAGATGGACGGCCGCCTCGCGCCGCCGCGGAAGCGCGAGGTGGAAAACAAGTGAGAGCCCTCTTCCTGGTCCTGCTGGCCGGCTGCGCGGGCCCCGGTCTCGAGGAGCACGTGGCCTTCCTGGCGGGCGAGGCCTGCCTCGGCCGGGAAACCGGCACGGCGGGGGAGCGCAAGGCGGCGGACTACATCGAGGCGGCGTTCCGGAAGGCCGGCCTCGAGGTCCGCGTCCAGACGTTTCAGGGGCACGGGACGACGGGCCGGAACGTGATCGGGATCGCGCGGGGGACGTCGGAGGAAGCCGTCGTCATCGGCGCGCACTACGACCACCTGGGCGAGGCGAAGGGCGGCTGGCACGCGGGGGCGGACGACAACGCGAGCGGAACGGCCGTGCTGCTGGCGCTGGCGAGGAGCTTCGCGCACCGCCCGGCCGGCCGGACCGTGATCCTCGCGGCCTTCAGCGGCGAGGAGATGGGAATCCTCGGCTCCCGCGCCTACACGCGGGAACCGGTCGTGCTGCTGGATCGGACGGTCGCCATGATCAACATGGACATGGTCGGCCGGCTGCGCGAGAGCCTGATCGTGTTCGGGGCGGACAGCGGCGACCGCTTCAAGGAGTACCTCGCCGACAGCCCCGTGAAGATCGCCCACAACCGCGATCCCGTCGGACCGAGCGACCACACGTCGTTCTATCTCAAGGGCGTGCCGGCCGTGCACCTCTTCACGGGGGCCCACGCCGACTACCACAAGCCGTCGGATACGGCGGAGAAGGTCAACTACGACGGCCTCCGACGCGTGGCCGCCCTGGTGGAGACGCTGGCCCGGAGGATCGCCGACGCCCCCCAGCGCATGAAGTTCGTGAAGGTGGAAGGCGCCGCCCCGCTCCCCGGCGGCCCGCGCAAGGGCGCCACGCCGTACCTCGGCCTGCTGCCCGACTACGGCCACGACGGCCCCGGCGTGAAGCTCGCGGGCGTGACGCCGGGCAGCCCCGCCGACAAGGCCGGCTTCCGCGAGGACGACGTGATCCTCCAGGTCGACGGCCGCGACTGCGCCGACGTGAAGGCCTACTCCGCCGAGTTCTTCAAGATGAGGCCCGGCGACGAGATCGCGCTCACCTACGAGCGCGCCGGCAAGCGCGACACCCTCAAGGTCAAGCTCGCCGCCAAAGAAGCCCGCTCCGACGAGTAGATGCGGATCATCTCCCTCCAGCCCACCTCCACCGAGATGGCCTTCGCGCTCGGCGCGGGGCGGTCGGTCGTCGGCGTCTCCCACGAATGCGTGTGGCCGCCGGCGGCGCGCAAGCGTCCGGTGGTGTCGACGTCCATCATCGATCCCGACCGGATGTCGAGCGCGGAGATCGATCGCGAGGTGGCCGAAGCGGGCCGGAAGGGCGAAAGCCTGTACCGGGTGGACGCGGAGGCCGTCGAGCGGCTGAAGCCCGATCTCCTGCTCACGCAGACGCTGTGCGAGGTCTGCGCGGCCACGCCGATGGATGTCGCGGGGGTCGTCGACCGCCTCGGAACGAAGGTGGTGGCGCTGCATGCCCACGACTTCCCGGGCATGTTCCGCGACCTGCGGCTCGTGGCGGAGGCGGTGGGGAAGGATCCGCGGCCGCTGGAGAAGGCGCTGAAGAAGCGGCTGGAGGCGGTGGCGCGCGCGGTGAAAGGCGCCCGGCGGAGGCGCGTGTTCTGCATGGAGTGGATGGACCCGGTGTACGCGGCGGGGCACTGGGTGCCGGAGATGGTGGAGCGGGCGGGGGGTGTCGACGGTCTCGCGGCGCCCGGCGGGAAGTCGCGGCGGATCCCCTGGCCGGAGCTGCTGGCCTACGATCCCGAGGTCCTGATCCTGATGCCCTGCGGCCTCCATTTGGAGCGCGTGAAGAAGGACCTCCACAAGGTGGCGGGGCGGGGGCTGAAGGCGGAGACGTGGTTCGTCGACGGCCCCTCGTACTTCAACGGGGCGGGCCCGCGGCTGATCGACGGCGTCGTGATTCTGGCGGGGATCCTGCATCCGGAGCGGATGGGAACGCGCCGGCGCGGACTTCCGCGATCAACGGCGTGTAGACTCAACGTGTGAGCGTACCCATCCGGCCGTTGACGATCCTCGCGATCGGTCCCGTCGCGCTGGGCGTGGCGATGGCCCTGGTCGTTCCGTTCATCGAGACGCCCTTCGGCATGTCCTGGAAGGCCGCGGCGGCGGGGGGCGGGGTCGGGCTGGCCGTGGGGCTGGTCCTGTTCCTGGGGATCGCCTGGGCCGAGCTCCCCCGGCCCGTGCCGCGACTCCCGCGCGGTCTCCTGGCCGCCAGTTGGTTCTTCTGCCTCGGCTACGTCGCGTCGGGGCGGCCGTCGGCGCTCTGCATGGCCTGGCTGTTCATCGGCGCGTTCCTGAACTGCCTTCTCGCGTGGCGCGAGGGAAGTGTTAACGTCCGAATCGGATTGGAACGATAACACTACGTTCTTGCGCGGCGGGCCCGCGCATGATTGAATCCATCCCCACATGTTTGGTCAGATCCAGTTTCAGATCGGCGCCACGCCGAATCCCAACGCCGTCCGCGTGGCGCTGACCCAGGTCCTCTTCGAAAAGCCGGTGACGTACGCGACGGCCGCCGCCGCGGAAGCGGATCCGCTGGCGAAGAAGCTGTTCGCGGTCGGGAGCATCAAGCAGGTCTTCTTTTTCAACGACTTCATCACGGTGACCAAGGAAGCGGGCGCCGACTGGACGGCGCTGCAGCCGAAGATCGCCGAGGTCCTCACGGGGCATTTCCATGCGTGATTGGGACGGGCTGGCCGACCGGGCGATCGCGGGCGAGGCTCCCTCGCGCGACGAGGCCCTCGAGGTCGTGCGCGCGGCGGACGTCGAGCTCCTCCCGATCCTGAACGCCGCCTACCGCGTGCGCCGGCATTTCCACGGCAACCGGGTGAAGGTCCACATCCTCGAAAACGCCATGAGCGGCATGTGCCCCGAGGACTGCGGCTGGTGCTCGCAGTCGAAGGTCGCGCAGGGGGACGTCGAGAAGTACCGCCTGATCTCCAAGGAGGAGATGCTGGAGGGGGCGCGCAAGGCCAAGGAGGCGGGAGCCTACAAGTACTGCCTGGTGACCTCGACGCGCGGGCCGAACGACCAGCAGATGGACGTCATCTGCGCCGCCGTCAAGGAGATCAAAGCGAAGGTCGGCATCCGCGTCTGCACCTCGCTCGGCATCCTCGAGCGCGAGCAGGCCTTCCGGCTCAAGGAGGCGGGCGTCGACCGCTTCAACCACAACCTCGAGACCAGCGAGCGCCACTTCCCGAAGGTCTGCTCCTCGCACACCTACGAAGACCGCGTGCGCACGATCCAGTACGTGCACGAGGCGGGCATGGAGTCCTGCTGCGGCGGCATCGTCGGCATGGGCGAGGCGGACGAGGACGTCGTCGACCTCGCCTTCGACCTCCGCCGCCTCGGCGTGACGTCGATCCCCGTGAACTTCCTCAACCCGCGCCCGGGCACGCCCCTGGCGGCCGCGCCGGTCCAGGATCCGAAGCGCTGCCTGCGCGTGCTGTCCATGGTGCGCTTCGTGAATCCGTCGCGCGACATCCGCTGCGCCGGCGGCCGGGAAGTGAACCTCCGCTCGCTCCAGCCCCTGCTGCTCTACCCCTGCAACTCGATCTTCACCAACGGATACCTCACCACCGGAGGCAACGCGGAGTCCGAGGATTTCCGGATGATCCGGGACCTCGGCTTCGAGCCCCTGGCCGAATGAAGACGCGGGGCGAGATCATCGTGGCGACGGCCGACGCCGCGCTACTCAAGCTGCTCTCGGACGCGCTGGCGGGGGACGCCCGGGTCGTCGCCGCCGAAACCAAGCCCTCCGCGCTCCTGGCCGCGCGCTCCGCGTCGGCCGAGCTGGCGCTCCTCGACGCCCGCCTGTCGCCGCCGATCGAGTTCCTGCAGAAGCTGCGCCGCGTGAATCCGGCGCTGGGCTTCGTGCTGATGCTCGGGGTGGACGAGGAGGAGCTCGCGGTGGAGGCGGCGCGGGCGGCGGCCTACGACGTCCTGATCCGCCCGATGGAGCCGGCGCACGCGCGCTTCCGGATCCGGGTGGCGCTGGAGAAGCATTCGCGGGCCCTGGAGGAGCGGGCGTACCGGGTGGCCCTGGAAGAGAGGCTCAACAACCGGACCGAGGAGGTCATGCACTCCCGGGACCGGATCAAGACCCAGTTCGTGAACACGATCCGGGCGCTGGAGAAGGCGCTGCAGGCGAAGAACGTCTACACGGAGGGCCACTCCCGCCGCGTCGCGGAGAAGGCCGTCGAGGTGGCCCGGGCGATGGGCGTCGCGCGCGACCTGACGCGGCACATCGAGCTGGGGGCGCTGTTCCACGACATCGGCAAGATCGGCATCCGCGACGAGGTGCTCAACAAGGCCGGCAAGCTCACGGAAAGCGAGTACGAGCACATCAAGACGCATCCGCTGGTCGCCGAGCAGATCCTGTCGCCGATCGAGGAGCTGCGGCCGATCGTCGACATCGTCAAGTACGAGCACGAGCGCTGGGACGGCGGCGGGTATCCGGCGGGGCTGAAGGGCGAGGCGATCCCGCTCGGCGCCCGGCTCATCGCCATCGCCGACGCCTGGGACTCAATGGTCTTCGACCGGGTCTACCGCAAGGCGCTGAGCCACGAGGCGGCGCTGGCGGAGCTGGAGAAGCACGCCGGGACCCAGTTCGATCCCACCTGCGTGGCCGCGTTCTGCCGCCTGGAGCGGGAGCGCCTGAGCTCCCCGACGACGCGGCGGATGCTCCCCGGGTCGTAAATCCGGCTGTCGCGTTGCGCCTTCGAAAATGGTAAACTGGGCTTCTTCATCATGCAGCGCGTCGGCGAGTTCGAACTCCACGCCCTGTCGGACGGGTTTTTCCGTCTCGACGGCGGAGCCATGTTCGGCATCGTGCCGAAGCCGGTCTGGGAAAAGGTCTGCCCGCCCGACGAGCGCAATCGGATCCTCCTCTCGCTCACCTGCCTGCTGGTCAAGACGGGCCACAAGACGGTGCTGGTCGACACCGGCATCGGCGACAAGCGGGACGCGAAATTCACGGAGATGTACGCCGTCGACCGCTCCCGCACGCTCCTGCGTAGCCTCGCGGAGCTCGGGATGAAGCCGGACGAGATCGACTACGTGGTCCTCTCGCACCTGCACTTCGACCACGCGGGCGGCGCGACGCGGCGCGAAATCAACGGGGATGTAACCCCGACCTTCCCCAAAGCGACGTACATCATCCAGGAAGGCATGTGGAACGAAGCCCTCGACCCGAATCCGCGGACGAAGGGAAGCTACCTGAAGGAGGACTTCACGGAGCTCCGGCTGATGGGTCGCGTGAAGTTCGTCCGGGGCGACGAGGAAGTGACCCGGGGGGTGCGGACGCGCCTGACCGGCGGTCACGTGCGGCACCACCAGGGCGTGGAGATCGAGTCGGCGGGGAAGAAGGCCTTCTTCTGGGGGGACCTCCTGCCGACGACCCACCACGCGAAGCCCGCGTGGGTGATGAGCTACGACCTCTTCCCGCACGAGGTCGCGGCGATGAAGGAAAAGATGGTCGCCCAGGCGGCCGCCGAGGACTGGATCAACGTGTTCGAGCACGATCCCGACATCGCGATGGGGCGCTTCGTGAAGGACGAGAAGGGCTACCGCGTGGAGCCCCTCGAGCGGGTGAAGCGGTGAAGCGCGCCGCGATCGCCCTCCTCGCGCTCCTCTCCGCCTGCGGGGAGGACGAGACGATCCGCGTCTACAGCGCCCCCAAGGAGCCGACCTGGCGCATGATCGCGGCGCTGGTCCCCGCGGGCGACGCCACCTGGTTCTTCAAGGTGGCCGCCGCGAGCGCCAAGGCGGCGCCCCGCCGGGCGGAGATCGAGGGCTTCCTCGGCGGGTTGAAGGTCGAGGGCGGCGACGTCCGCTGGACCCTCCCGGCGGGCTGGAAGGAAGAGAAGGGCCCCGGCGACCGCGTCGCCACGCTCGCGTTCGGCGACCTGGAGCTCAGCGTCACCAAGCTGGCCGGGACGGCCGGCGGCCCGCTCGCCAACATCAACCGCTGGCGCAACCAGCTCGGCCTCCCCGCGCTCGCGGAGGGGGAGCTCGCGACGCACAGCGTGCCGCTGGCCGGCGGCGGCCTCCGGATCGATTTCGAAGGGCCCAAGAAGCCCTCCATGGGCGCGCCCATGGCCGCTCCCGCGCCACCGCCGCCTCCTCCGCCCGCTCCGCCGGAGCACGGCGAGGACCTGGACGCGGTCCGGAGCCTGCTGGCCTACTCGATCCCCACGGGATGGACGGTGAATCCGCGGCCCGGCCCGATGCGCCTGCTGGAGCTGCGTGCCGGGGCGGCGGTCGTCTCGCTGACCTACCTCCAGGGCGACGCGGGCGGGCTGGTGCCCAACGTCAACCGCTGGCGCGGGCAGGTGGGCCTGGGCCCGCTCGACCCGGCGGCGGCGCCGGCGTCGGTCAAGCCCTTCGAGTTCCTGGGCGGCGACGGCCACTACGTGGAGATCGAAGGCGGCGAGAAGGCCATGCTCGTCGTCTTCCGGCTCGGG
>DASVNH010000130.1:0-10976 GCA_036383955.1 Planctomycetota bacterium
GGGCCGCGTAGACGAAGAGGACGATCAGGGCGAGCAGGCCGGCGATGGCCAGGGCCCGGACGGCCACCGCGTCCGGCTCCTTGATCAGCGCGGGGTCGCCGGCGCCGGACGTCGGCTCCGACACCCCCAGCACCCGGCAGCCCGCCCGCCAGGCGGCTCCCGCCGGCCGCGCCCAGACGATCCGGGCGTGCAGTGGATGCCGCTCCCCGCTGGGCTGGAGGATCACGACGGCCTCCGGCAGGAGCGGGAATTTCGAGGTCAGGCGCACGCCCCGCGGGGTCCGCTCCTCGATCAGGGCCTCGATCGGGCTCGCGCGACGGACGTCGGTGGTCCGCAGCCGGGCATGGACATGGGAGACCCGCCTTACCTCTCCCCGGCGCTCGCCGGACGGGAACCGGGAGGTCCACATACTACCCCTCCTCCGGCCCCCGCCGCCGGGGGGGCCAAGGGATGGAGTCCGGCCCCCCCTCGGATGTCACGCGCGATTCCCGCGGGGAAACGGCCCCCCCGGACCGTCTTGTTGGGGACGGACAGGCTGTGGTAGAGTGAGGTGCGTATGCCGCGCTCCACGCAACGGCGCAAGGTGGAGACGGCCCCGGACGACGCGGCCCTGATCGCGCGTTCCCGGGCCGGCGACACCGAGGCCTTCGAAGGGTTGATGGCGAAGTACGCCAACCTCGTCGGCTCCATCGCCTACAACATCGTGGGCGACGTCCACGTGGCCGGCGACATCACCCAGGACACCTTCCTCAAGGTCTACCGCAACATCGGCAACCTGGAAGACCCGCGCCGCTTCAAGGGCTGGCTCTGCATGATCGCCCGGACGACCTGCGTGGACTGGCTCCGCAAGGAGCGGGTCAAGCCGGCCTCCCTCGAGAAGATCGCGGAGGACGGCCTCGAGCCCGAGGGCGAAGTCCTCGGCGCCGTCTTCAAGCAGACGTCGACCGAGGTCGAGGAACTCCGCGAGAAGGTCCTCCACGTGGTCAACGCCCTGCCCCGCATCTACCAGCAGATCATCCTGCTCCGCCACCTGCGGAAAATGACTTACCGCGAAATGAGCGACTTCCTGGGCCTGCCGGTGGCGACCATTGAGTCGCGCCTGTATCGCGCCCGGCTGATGCTCAAGGACAAGCTGATGGACCTCTATTGGTGATCATGTGACGAACTGCCCCGACGACATCAAGACCCTGCTCTCGAAGCTGGTGGACGGCGAGATCACGCCCGACGAGCGCGGGCGCGTCGACGCCCACGTGATCGAGTGCGCCCCGTGCCGCGAGATGCTCGACCTCTTCCGCAAGAATGAGACGCTGCTGTCCAACGCCCTCGGCTCGGAAGCCTTCGGCAACGCCGTCATCGAATCGGTCGTCCGCTCCATCCGCCACGAAGGCCCCCCGGAGGCCGATCCCGTCGAGGAAAGCCCGCTGGAGTGGCTCCGCGCCCGCGCCTGGATCCCCCTCTCCGCCGCGGCCGTCCTGCTCGTCGGCCTGCTCGTCCTCGTCATCAGCCAGTCCGGCGAGGTCCGCGAGCTCCGGCGCGCCTTCGAAGCCGCGCGGGGGGCGCAGGACGACCTCCTCCGCTCCGCCCTCGCCCACCGGACCCAGCAGGACTCGATCATCCGCGATATGAAGGTCGCCCTCGCCACCCGCGGGGTCGACGCCGCCTACGTCGCCGACGAAGGCCTGATGGTCAAGGCGGGCTTCGACGCCCGCGACTTCGCCCACTTCGAGGTGTTCCGCCGGGGCGAGAAGGACGTCGATTTCACCAAGATCAACACGGCCCGCGGCGAGGAGCGGCTCCGGAACCCGGAGTACTGCGACCGCTCGGCGAAGGCCGGCCAGCTCTACTGGTACAAGTTCCGCGCCGTCCGCGCGAACGGGGAGGCCGTCGAGTCCGCCCCCATCCAGATGCGGGCCCCGCTCGCGGACGAGCTCTCGCCCGAGCAGAGCGTGAAGATCCACTGCTTCGACCTCGCGGTGACGGGGGACGTCGGCATCTTCCTCCTCGAGCGCGTCGTCGAGGGACGCGCGGTCGTCGAGAAGTTCGTCGTCAAGATCGGCGAGCCCGTCGGCGGGCCGGTGGACGTCCAGGGCGTCCGCGTCAACTTCACCACGGGCCTGACGCTCGGGCGCGTCGAAGAGGCGCTCGAGACGATGGCGCTCAGCTACGCCGAGCCGGTGCTCGACGGCCAGGGGCGCCCCATCGTCGAGACGCTCAAGAGCGGCCAGCGGGTTCCGGTGACGCGGCAGCACGAGGTTCCGCTGAGCATCCGGACCAACCTGCGGGCCACCTTCCGGACGGACGCGGGCAAGACCGCGGAGCTGTTCAAGGGGAGCTGGCTGCGGGTCAAGGCGAAGTAAGCTTCGCCAGGGCGCGCGCCAGCTTCGGGCCGAACCGCGAGAGGTCGATCGGTCCGCCCTGGACCTTCAGGTCCGCCGCCCAGCGCTTCAGGACCTCTTCTTCCGGGCTCTTCCCTTCCAGCAGGCGCCTCAGCACGGCGGCCGCGAGCAGATGGCTCAAGAGCTCCCGCCGCGAATCCACGCTCAGCCGGGCGCCCTCTTCCGCGTAGAGCCGCGCGAGGTGCCGCTCGATCTTGTCCAGGTCGGCCGCCGGGCGATCCGACGCGAACGTGGCGTCCAGCGACTCCCCGGCCCGCCGGGCGTCCTCCAGGTCCACCGGGACCTTCGCGAGCAGCGCGTCCAGCGCGGCGCCGCGCGCGCGCACCCGGTCGCCGGCCGCCTTGGGAAGGGAGTCCACCCACTCCGCCCAGCGGCGGCGCGTCGACGTCGCCGCGGCCGACAGCCGGTCCCGCTCGGCCCGCGGGGCCGTCGCGGTCGCCTCGACGTCCTTCTGGACGCGCGCCTCGGCGACCGCCCACGCGAGATCGGCGGCGGGGCCGAAGGCGTCGTCCTTGGCGACGCCCGCGGCCGCGAGGAGGGCGTCCAGCGCGTCTTCCCGGCGGCGAAGGCGGTCGAGGAGCCCCCGGAACGCGAACGCCCACTCCAGCTCCGCGGAGGCGACGCAGACCTGCGCGCGGTCCGTCAGGGCGAAGCGGGACGCGTACTCCTCGGGGCTGAGGGCCTCGAGGGACGCGGGGGTGGACACCCGGAGCTCCCGGAGGAAGTCGAGCCAGACCTCGCCCACGCGCGTCCGGCACTCGTCGTCGGTCTGCTGGAGGTAGGTCTTGCGCCTCTCGGCGGCCAGGAAGGCCCCGGCCTTCTCGACGTGGGCCCGGGCGTCGGCGAAGCGGCGGGCGCGGAGGAGGTCGCTCCACCCCGCGCGGAACGCGGGCTCGGGGTCGGAAGGGGGGGCGACGGTCTTGAGGGCGGCGAGCTCGGCGCGGGCGGACGTCGCCATCGCCTGGCTGGAGGCGACGCCCTTCTTGGCCGAAAGCTCGAAGTCCGCGATGGCGCGTTCGAGGAGCTTGGCGGCGCCGCCGGGGTCCTTCCGGGCGAGCCCGGCGAGGGCGCGGCCGCGGAGCTGGTACGGGAAGAAGGGCTGGAGCTCGCTGAACTCGCCGGGGCGGGTCTCGACGCGGAGGCGGCCTTCGATCTTGGGGAGCGGCGCGGCGAGGAGGGGGTCGAGGATCTCGACGGCCCCGCGCGGATCCGTCTCGAGCAGCGCTTCGGCGTCCTTGACCCGCTTGAGGGCGGGCCCGTACTCGGCCTTCTCGATCCGCGAGACCGTGAAGTCCTGCTGGAGGGCCAGGAGCAGCAGGATCATCGCAGCGGCCCTCGAAGGAAGATGTCCGGGTATCCGTTGGAGTCGTCGTCGACGATGTCGTCCGCCTCGGAATAGAACGCGACGACACGACCGTCGTCCGAGATCGACGGAGCGAGGCCCCCCTTTCCGATCTGCGAGCCGAACGTCCGCACGGAAACCCGGAGCGTGATCGACGTCGCCCGGTCCCGCGTGAAGACGTCCGTGACCAGGTTGGTGTCCCCCGGGACGAGGTTCGCGGCCTCGGATTCGAAGACGACGAAGCGGCCGTCGCCGCTGATCCGGACCCCCAGGGCCGAATTGACGATGGCTTTGGGGCCCGACGGCCCGGTCGCGCGAGAGATGAGCTCCACGGCGCCGGTCGAGAGATCCCGGACGAAGACGTCCGTCTCGCCGTCGAAATCCTCGGGAATCACCCCTCCCGAGGTGGAGAACGCGACCTGGAGGCCGTCGTCCGTCAGCGACGCGCGCTGGTCCTTTCCTCCGGCCACCAGCAGCGTGGTCACCGGCGACGCCGACCGGGTCCGCACGTACAGCGAAGGCGGGCCCGGATGGCCGATCTGGGGCGGGCCCGGATCGTAGATCGGGGACTGGATGGCGACCGCCGACCCGTCCGCCGAGATGGACATGACGGCGGAATGGCGGGGGAACTTGGCGCCGCCCGCGCCGGTCTCCCGGGAGGCCAGTTCCGTCACGCCGGTCGCCAGGTCGCGCACGTAGACGTCGAAGCGCGCGTCCGTGTCGGCGGGATCGACGGTGTTCGAAAGCGTGCTGAAGGCGACATGCAGGCCGTCCCCGGAGAGCACGGCCGAATGAAACTGATCGTCGATCGGGGCGCCCAGCGGGCCGTCCGCCCGGGAGGCGAGGATCGTCTCGCCGCTGTCCAGGTCCCGCACATAGAGGACCTCGTCCTTGCCCGGCGGCAGCGGAGGCAGGGCCGGGCAAATGAAGGCCACGCGCCGGCCGTTTCGCGACAGCCCCATCAGGCGCGCTTCGACGGGAGCCCCGGCCTGGCCGTCCTCGCGCGACGCGAGAACGAGCTCCCGCGTCTTCAGGTTCTTCACGTAGATCATCGGAACGTCCAGGACGGACTCCGGATGGATCTGGCCGGACGTCGAGACGAAGGCGACGGCCGTCCCGTCGCCCGAGAGGATCCCCTCGCCGGCGCCGCGGTCCCCCTGCTGATCGAGGCTCGAGAGCGAGACGCGGAGGGTCGTGCTGGGCGTCCCCGCGTCGCCGTTGTTCAGCGTCTCATCGCAGCCGGCCGCCGCCCACGCCAGCAGGGCCGCCGCGGAAGCTCTCTTCACCACAGCGGCTGCCTCACGAAGAGGTCCTGACGGGCGTTGCCGTCGTTCTCCACCAGGTTGGGCGCCACGGACTCGAACACGACGATCCGTCCATCCGCCGAAAGCGCCGACTGCAGCGAATCGGCCGCCGCTTCCGTCCCGAACGTGCGCAGCGACACCCGTGACGTCCGGCTCGCCGTCAGGTCGCGGACGAAGACGTCGCGGACGCCGTTCTCGTCCGCCGCGACGAGGTTCGTGGCGCCCGACCAGAAGGCGACGTAGCGGCCGTCCCCCGACAGGGAGACGCCCCGGCAGTCCGACGACGCGTCGGCGCCCGCCGCCCCGTCGGCCCGCGACGCGTGGACGGTCGTCTCGGCGTCGATGTCGCGCACGAAGACGTCGGTGAAATTGTCCGAGGCGTCGTTCGGATCGAGATTCTTCGCGACGGTCACCATCGCCACGCGACGGCCGTCGTCGGAAAACGCGAACTGGTGGATATCGACGTCCGCCGCCGCGCCGGCCGGCCCCGTCGCCCGGGAGACGAGGCGCGTCTCGTTCGTGGCCCGGTCGCGGACGTAGACCTGCGCCTGGAAGGTGGCCGGGCCTCCCAGGTTGGTGGACACCGTCATGAACGCCACGCGACCGCCGCCGGCCGACACCCGGGGATTCGAGCAGAAAAAGTCCGCTCGGGTCCCGGCGACGCCTGTCGCGCGCGAGATCAGCTCCGTCTCCCCCGTCACGAGGTCGCGGAGATAGACCTGGATGATCCCGTCGGCGGCGTCGGCGGACAGATTCGTGGCGCCGGAGCAGAAGACGAGGTAGCGGCCGTCGGGCGACAGGTCCGCCTGCCGGGAGTTCCCGGCCGCCTTCGCCCCGCCGGTGGCCCGCGACTCCAGCGTCGTCACGCCCGTCGTGAGATCGCGCAGGTAGATGTCCGTGTTCGCGTCCCCGTCATCGACATCCAGGCTTTCGAGGGTCTCGAAGGCGACGCGGCTCCCGTCGAAGCTCGGCCGGGTGGCGCCGAACAGCCCCGTCGTCTTCGCTCCCCCGGCGCCGGTCGCGCGGTCGACCAGCTCGAGGGCTCCCGTTTGGAGGTCCTTGCGATAGAGATCGGCGACGCCGTCAGTGTCGTCGGGATGCAGGTTGGTGGCGAAGCTGAAGAAGAAGACATGGCGGCCGTTGCCCGAGAGAAACCCGAGAAACGAGTCGTCGTTGGATTCGCCGCCGAGGGTGCCGACGGAGGCCCGCAGGGTGAAAGGAAGCGAGATGTCGTCGTTGTTGACCGTGTCGTCGCAGCCGCCCAAGAGGAGCGCTCCGAGCAGAACGAGGGTTCGAGCTCTCATCGCAGCGGGCTCCGGATGAAGACGTCGAAGAACCCGTTGGAATCGTCATCCACGATGTCGGTGGCGGCGGACGTGAACGCGACTTTCGCGCCGTCCTCCGACATCGAGAATTGGGCCGTCTCGGTCAGCACCTGGGATCCGAAGGTCCGCACCGTGACGCGCTGGGTCACGCCCATCAGCCGGTCCCGAAGGAAGACGTCGCGCGTCCCGTTCGTGTCGCCCTCGACCAGATTCGCGGCGAAGGACTGGAAGGCCACGTAGCGCCCGTCTCCGCTGATCCGAGGATAGAACGAATCGCCGAGCCCCTTGGTGCCGTCGAAGCCCGTCGCGCGCGACACAAGGTCCACCTCCCCGGTCAGGAGGTCCCGGACGAAGATGTCCCGCTTGGCGTCCGCGTCGTCCGGATGGAGGTTCTTCGAGTCGGAGCTGAAGGTGACGAAGCGGCCGTCGAGGGAAATGTCCCCGGTCGTGGTGGTGCCGTCGGCATAGGCCCCGGGCAGTCCGGGGGCCCGGCTGACGGCCTCCGTGGTCTGCGCGGTCACGTTACGGAGATACATCTGGATCGAGGTCGGCGGAGGCGCGGGCGAGACGAGATTGCTCGAAAAGTTCGCGAAGAGCACGAGAGAGCCGTCGCCGGAGATCGCGGCCAGGTAGGACTCTTGCGTCGCCTTCGCGCCGGCGGCGCCGGACGCCCTGGAAATCAGGCGCGTGGTGCCAGCGGCCAGGTCACGTACATACAGGTCGTAGACCAGCCCGTCGGTGTCGGCCGGATCGAGGTTCGTGGAATCGCTGGTGAAGGCCAGGCGCAGGCCGTCGGCCGAGAACGCGCCGCTGAGGGCGCGCCCGTTGCCGATCACGCCCGCCGCGCCGTCTCCTCGCGTCGCCAGAATCGTCTCGAACGTTTCCAAGTCGCGGACGTAAATGTCGTATCGGAGGTTCGTGTCGGCCGGATCCAGGGCGCCCGAGGTCAGGAAGGCGACGCGCCGTCCGTCTCGTGACAGACCGATGGGAACCGCGTCGCTGGGCACCACCGCCCCGGCCGCGCCGGCCGCGCGGTTGGCGATCGTCAGGCTCCGCGTCTCCAGGTCCTTCACGAAGACGCCGTAGCGCCGGGGCGACAACGCGGGATCCAGGCTGATGGAGTCGGAGAGGAACGCGACGCGGCGGCCGTCGCCCGAGATCAGGCCCGCCAGGCCGCCCCGGTCGATTTCGAGGTCCGACGCGTCCAGCGAGACTCTGAGCGTGGTCGTGGGGGCCGTCCCGCCCCCGTTGTTGACCGTCCCCGACGCGTCGCAACCCGCGCCCACGGCCCAGAGGACGAGCGCCAACCGGCTCACCACAGCGGCCGCCGGACAAAGGCGTCCTGCACGCTGTTGCCGTCTCCGGCCACGAGATTGATCGCCTTGGACACGAAGGCGCCGACCTTCCCGTCCGTCGACAGGCTCGATTTGAGCGAGTCGTCGTGCGCCTCCCCCCCGAAGGTCCGCAGCGAAATCCGGACGACCGTCTGCAGCGCGCGGTCCCGCAGGAAGACGTCCGCCTTCGCGTTCTCGTCGCCGGCGACCAGGCTCGACGAGGTCGTGCTGAAGCTGACGAAGCGGCCGTCCCCCGACATCGCGGGATAGAGGACCTCGTCGACGATGTCGATCCCGGCCGCCCCCGCCTTCCTCGACACGAGCTCCGTGACGGCGCCGTCGACGTCCCGCACGTACGCGTCCGCCACGCTCACATCCGTGTCGGCGGGGTCCAGGGGCGCCTGCGTCGAGAAGACCACGAATCGACCGTTGTCGGAGATGTCCAGGTCGTTGCTGTAGAGCACGGCGGGCACGTTCGACGTTCCGGTCGTCTGCGTCACCAGGACGGTGGCCAGAGTGACCCGGTCCCTCACGTAGGCCTGCTGGACGGCGGCCGCCACTCCGAGATTCGTGGCGGAGGAGAGGAAGGCCACGCGGGTCCCGCCCTCCGAAACGCGGGGCACAGTGCATTGGCCGTTGGACTTGCCCGCGGCGCCGGTCGGCCGCGACACGAGCTCGGTCGTGTTGAGCTGCAGGTCGCGGATGAAGATGTCGTACGTGGTGTCCACGTCCCCGGCCGCGATGTTGGTCGCGGAGGAGGCGAACACGACGAAGCGGCCGTCGGGCGAGATGTCCGGGTCCTGGCAATTCCCCGTTGAATTCGCGCCGGCCGCCCCCGTCGCGCGCGAGACCAGCACGGTATCGCTCGTGTCGAGGTCGCGCAGGTAGACGTCGAAGCCCGCGTCCGCGTCGTCGGCGACCAGCTGGCTTCCCGTCACGAACACGACGAGCCGGCCGTCCCGCGAGAGCCTGGGCTGGGAGGAGTTCTGGGCCTTGGCGCCGGCGGGTCCGGGTCCCCGGCTCGCGAGGTGGACGGCCCCGGACGCCAGATCCTTCACGAAGATATCCGTCGAGAGGTCGCCGTCGTCGGGATGGAGATTGTTGGCGGACGTCGTGAACGCGACCCGTTCGCCGTTCCCCGACACCTCCGCGTCGTAGACGAACTCGTTGCTTTCCTCGCCCGTGACGGAAAGGGATACGCGCGAGGTCGTGGGCAGGAACACGCCCCCGTTGTTGACCGTGTCGTCGCAGCCGCTCAGGAGGAGCGCGGCCAGAACCGCCGTTCGACGTCCCATCCGAACCTCTAGAACTCGTACGTGACGCCCAGGGCGAGATTGTAGGAGTCGCCGCCGAAGTCGGCGGCCACGTCGACCGAGCGGGACTTCTGGGTGTCCGAGAGCCAGGCGATCCCCAGGCCGACCGTGAAGATGCTGAAGACGTCGCCGTCCGTGTCCAGCACTAGCTTGTAGACGCCGGTCATCGGGAGGTCGTCCTGGTCGCCCCACGGGGCGTCGAACCGCCGGAGGCCGGCGCGCGGATAGATCGACACCCTCTCGGAGACGGGGATCCGGTACTCGGCGCCCATCGAGATGTTGACCGCGTCCTCGAAGCCTTCGAAGCCCGCGTAGAGCGGGTCCTCCGCCGTCTCGCTCCAGTCGAGCCACTGGAGGTCGATCGTCAGCCGCAGCGGCGTGCCCTTGAGCAGGTAGAGCGTCAGGCCCGCGTTCACCTGCTGGGGCATGTCGAAGGCCGGGAAGATGTCCGTCTCGATCTCGAAGGGATACTTCACGGCGGACTGGTACGCCACGCCGAAGTTCACCTTGAAGGAGTCGAGGTCGTCGTAGATCCCCACCAGCGCGCCCAGGCCGAAGCCCCAGCCGGACGTCGTGTCCGAGATCTCGCGCGGCGCCGCCGTCGACGGATCCGGGCCCGAGTACTCCCAGGTCTCGAAGGAGTTGTCGAGGCCGATGCCCAACGCGACGTGCGAGAGGAAGCCCGGCTCGCCGACGGGGCGGAACCGGAAGTCCTTGGCGAAGGCCGCGCGCAGCCGCCAGAACGACTGGGTCACCTGCGCCTCGGGGCTGAACGTCGTCTGCAGCGGATTGCTGACCTGGTCCATCGAATACACGAGGTGGTAGGGACGCGCGAAGCCGATCCCCAGCGCCATCGGGTTCTCCGGACCGCCGAGCTGGAAGACGACGCCCAGGAACGACGGCCAGTACGCGGGATCGGCCTGGATCGTCTCGCCCTGCACGTTCGGCACGACGTTGCCGCCCGTGTCGCGCTCTTCGCCGCGCGTGTACGCCGTGTAGGTCTGGTAGACGATGGAGAGCTGGTCCGGCTGCCCGGCGATGCCCGCCGGATTCAGCCAGACGGACACCGGGTCGTCCTCGAAGGCGGTGTAGCTGCCGCCCATGCCCTTCGTGCGCGCGCCGAGCTGCTGGTCCTGGGCGGCCGCGACGCCCGCCGCCATCAGGAAGACCCCTACCGTAAGCGTTCTCATGAACGCGGCATTATATGTTTCAGCGGCTGGATTCCATGTTTTTGAACATTGCGATTTTGCCCCGCCGTGGCATCATGCTGCCCATGTCGCTGAGCATGGACGTCGTCATGGTCGTCCCCGCCCGCCCTCTCGCGGACCTGCTTTCCGAGATCCTCCACCGCTGGGAAGGCATCGGCTACATCAGCCGGGATCCGGTCCACACCTGGTCTGAAAAAGACGGCCCCAGCGAGGTGGATCTTACGGGCGATTGGGTCGACCGGGTCAACGCCCTCGAAGGCCTCTCGTTCAGCGCCCACCGGGTGGGCCCCCCGATCGACGCGCATCTTTCGAAGCTGGACCCCGCGACCCTGCGGGCCAGTTTCAACATGTCCGACGGCCTGTTCGAGAAGCTTTACAGGGCGAAGACGATCCCGGAGAACTGGGTCTCGCCCATCCTCCAGGCCGCCCTCGCTCTCGACGCCCGCTACGGCGTGGGCGGCCTTGAAATCGAGATCGAGCCCGAACGCGAGGAGGACGTCGAGTCCGAGATCCGATCCGGCCACTGGCTCAGCTTCGTCCGCTTCGACGCCCCCCGCGCCGCGGAACATCGCGCGATGCCCGGGTACGTCGTCACCGAGCGCCCCGAGGGCTACTGGTGGTTCGAGTCTGAAAACTATCACGGGTTCTTCAGCCCGTGAGCTCCGCCGAACGCCCCTGCCCCGCCTGCGGCGGCCTCTACACGGGCCACGAGCACGCGGACTGCCCCGCCCTCGGCGTTACCGTCCAGGTCACC
>DASVNH010000131.1:0-7529 GCA_036383955.1 Planctomycetota bacterium
CGCGCCGCGACTTCGATCCGCCGCCGGATCTGCCGCGCCGCCTTGAGGATCTCCAGCTCGTCCGCCCCGAGCTTCGCGCCGTCGAAGCGGCCCCGCCACATCCCGTCCTTCAGGTCGGCCGGATCGACGCGGCTTTCCTCGAGGCCCTTCCGCCAGATGGACGCGATCCGCGCGTGCGCGTACTGCGCGTAATAGACCGGATTGTCCTTCTCGCGCTTCACCGCGAGGTCCATGTCGAAGTCGAGGTGGCTCGACGGCTTCCGCATCGCGAAGAAGAAGCGGGTGGCGTCGACGCCCACCTCGTCCATCAGCTCGCGCAGCGTGACGTAGCTCGCCGCGCGCTTGGACATCTTCACTTCCTGCCCGTTCTTCAGCAGCTTGCAGTACTGGATGATCAGGACCTCGAACGCGACCGGCCGCTGGTCGGGCGGGAGGGCCGCCGTGCCGGGCTTGACCGCCTCCGGCTTGACCAGGTTCAGGTTCAGCATCCGCAGGCCGGCCGCGACGTTCGCGATGTGCGCGTGGTGGTCGGGCCCCCAGAGGTCGATGAGGATCTGGAAGCCGCGCTCGAACTTGTCCTTGTGGTACGCGATGTCCGGAAGGCGGTACACGGGCTGCCCGTCCGACTTCACGAGCGGCCGGTCGTCCGTGTCCCCGTAGTCCTTGAACTTCGCGAAGACCGCCCCGTCCTTCTCGTAGGTCAGGCCCTGGCCCGTGAACTGGTTGAGCGTCTCGTCGACCTTGCCGCTCGCGTGCAGCTCCGCCTCGCTCTGCCAGCGGTCGTAGCGCACCCGGAACTCCTCCAGGTCCTTCTTCTGCTCGGCGAGCAGCCGCTCCAGCCCGAGCCGCTTCGCCGCCGCCAGCGTGGCCGGGCCCTTCTCGAGCTCCGCCGCGAGCTCGCGGATGTAGTCGCCCTTGTAGGCGTTCTCCTCGTCGATCTCGAAGCGGGCGCCCTCGACGTCCGCCAGCAGCCAGGTCTTGCCCTCCGGCCCCCGCGCCTCCTTCGAGAACGCCACGCCCCGCTTTTCGTGGAGGCGCCAGAGGATCGACTTCCCGAGCATCTCGACCTGGTTGCCCGTGTCGTTCACGTAGAACTCGCGCGCCACCTGGAAGCCCGCGAAGTCGAGGATCGACGCGAGCGAGTCCCCGACGGCCGCCTGCCGCCCGTGCGCGATGTGCAGCGGGCCGGTGGGGTTCGCCGAGCAGTGCTCGACGAGCACCTTGCGGCCGCCGCCGTAGGACGAGCGGCCGTAGTCCGCGCCCTCGGCGAGGATCCGGACGATCTCCTCCGCGTGGAACGCGGACGAGGCGGTCAGGTTGACGTAGCCGGCGCCCGCGATGTCGACTTTCTCGAGATGGGGCAGCCCGCCCTCGCGCAGGGCCTTGGCCAGCTCCTCGGCGATGGCGCGCGGCGGCTTCTTGAGGGCCTTGGCGAGCTTCATCGGCGCGCTGCAGGTGGCGTCGCCGAACTTCGGGTCGGAGGGCGGTTCCAGGACGTCGCCCTCGAGCTCCGCGCCCCAAAGCTTCTTCGCGGCCGCGCGGATGGCTCCGGACCAGACGTCTTCGGTCCGCATTACTTCTTCTTCGAGGCGGCCTTCCACTTCACCTGGGGGGCGTCGGCCCAGAGGCCCTCGATGTCGTAGAACTCGCGCTGGGACTCGTGGAAGACGTGGACGACTACGGCCCCGAAGTCCTGGAGGATCCACTTGCCGTCGTGGATGCCTTCGACGCCCAGCTCCCGCTCGCCGAGCTCCTTCATGGAGACGCGGAGGTCGTCGGAGATCGCCCGCGCCTGCCGCTCGTTGCCGACGGAGCAGACGATGAAGTAGTCCGAGATCGACGTGAGCTTGCGGACGTCGAGGATCACGATCCCCGAGGCCTTGAAGGCGTCGCAGGCCTTGGCGACCGTGACGGCGAGCTGGCGCGTGGTGGTGGCGATGGCGCGTCCCTCCTGGGAGGGCCTAAGTAGCACAGTTGCGCGCGGGGGTCAAGACCTGAAGAAGATGAAGGTCACCACGATGAAGAGCGGGATGAGGATGGCGCCGGACCAGGCCATGTAGCCGAAGAAGCTGGGCATCTTGACCTGGTTCTCTTCCGCGATCGCCTTCACCATGAAGTTCGGCCCGTTTCCGATGTAGGTGTTCGCGCCCATGAACACCGCGCCGCACGAGACGGCCGTCAGGAAGGTCGCGCCCAGCGGGTGCGCGGCGAGGGCGCCGAGGCTTTCCGCGGTCAGGCCGGCGCCGGGGACGAGCTCGTTGACGACGCCCACCGCCAGCGAGGCGAACGTGAGGTAGGTCGGGGCGTTGTCGAGGAAGCTCGAGAGAGCGCCCGAGGCCCAGAAGAACTGCCAGGGCTTCGTGACGCCCAGGGCCGGCCCCTGCGCCTCGAGGTATTTCAGGGCGGGCACCATGGTGACAAAGATGCCGATGAAGATGACCGCGACCTCGATGATCGGGCCCCAGCCGAACTTGTTGGCGGCGCGGATCTCCTTCGACGTCGTCTTCATAGAGAGCCCGGCCATGGCGAGCATGCCGACGATCTGGAGCAGCGTCTGGACGTTGGCGTTCGTGCTGATGAGGCTGCCGTGGGCGCCCATCACGTAGATGACCGCGATCACGCCGAGCAGCCAGAGGAAGTTGATGCCGCCCTGGATCTGGAGGGGCTCCTTGACCTTCTGGACGTCCTCCAGCTGCGAGCCCGGGCGCGCCTTCTCTTCCTTGTTGAGGATCATCTGGTCCATGATGTTGAAAATCACCAGCAGGGCGCCGTTGACGAGGGCCCAGGGCGCCAGCAGCCGCAGGGTGGTCCAGAAGAAGGGCACCCCGCGGAGGAAGCCCAGGAAGAGCGGCGGGTCGCCGAGCGGCGTGAGCATGCCGGCGCCGTTCGACACGATGAAGATGAAGAAGATGACCAGGTGGACCTTCTTCTCACGCTTCTCGTTGGCGCGCAGGAGGGGCCGGATGAGGAGCATCGACGCCCCGGTCGTGCCGATGAAGCTCGCGACCAGCGCTCCGATCCCCAGCATCACCGTGTTGACGAGAGGCGTTCCCGCCAGCGAGCCCTTCAGATAGACGCCGCCCGAGATGATGAAGAGCGACGCCAGCAGGACGATGAAGGCCGCGTATTCCTTGAGGCTGTCGTAGAGAAGATGGCCGCCGTGGTTCGCCGAGAAGAGCAGCCAGCCGATGACGGGCAGGCTCGCCACCACCGCCAGGATCAGCTTGTTCTTGTTGTGCTCCCAGAAGTGGGGCAAGAAGAGCGGCAGCACCGCGATGACCAGCAAGTACGCGCAGAACGGAAAGATCGTCCAGAGCGGCGGCGCGCCCGCCGGCGATGAAACAGCGAACCCCAGCGCTTCGATCATGTGGTTCTCCCCGCGGCCCCCCCGAGACGTCCCATAATAAGACGTAGACGGGGGACGTCAACGAAATCAGGGCGGCCCCGGGTCACTTCGTGAGGCTGTACTGGAAGAAGTAGCGGGAGTCGGCGGGCGCGGGGCCCGCCGGGTTCAGCGGCTCGACCCGCAGCGACCAGACGCCGTAGAGGGTCATCGGCACCACGAGCTCCGCCTTGCCCCGCGCTTCGACGGCCTTGACCTCCCGGCGCTGCGGATCGGAAAGCGTCACCTTCAGGTCGGCCCGCGACGCCTCGTGCCGCCCGAACTCGATCTTGAGCTTCAGCCCCGGCGGCGGCGCCGGGATCGGCCGTTCGCCTTCGACGCGCGGCGGGTCCACGCGGAGCCAGTAGGTGTCGACGTCCAGCCCCGCGGGCTCCAGATTCGCGACGCGGAGCGTGCCTTCCTCGACGACCGTCGCCTGCGCATAGCCGTCGTTGAATTCCCCTTCGTCCGCCTCGCCCACGAGGCCGCGCTTCAGGGCGTTGAGGGGGGCCAGGGGATCGTTCCGGCTCCAGATGAACCCTTCGTCGAGCGGCTGGTCCCGCGGCAGGATGAGATCCTGCAGCGCCTTGAGCGCCGCGAGCCGGTCCTCCCGGGTCCGCGCTTTTCCGTGCAGCGCGATCGCCTTCGGCAGCTCCGCGTAGAACTCCGCCCAGTCTTCGTAGAGCGACGACCGCGTTTCGTCGTACTTGGTGACCAGCATCTTCCGCACGTGCGTTTCGGCCACCTTCATTCGCCGGACGGCGAGGTCGGCGTCGCCCTCCTGCCAGGCCCGGATGCCCTGCAGGTAAAGCGCCTTGCGGATGTAGCCGTCGAGCGCGGTCGGGTAGATGTAGAGCCCCATCTGCGTCTTGTGGGGCTTGGGGCCCGCCTTGCGGATGTCGGCGATCGCGCGCTCCAGCCAGAGGGTGGAGAGCTCGAAGGCGGAGCGGGGCGCGGCGCCGGGCTTGACGTCGTCGGGCAGGAGCTTGCGCTGGAGATCCGCGTCCCCCTCGATCCTCCGGAGCAGCTCGAGGTCGAGCACGGCCTCCTTCCACGACGGCTTGTGGAGCAGCGTGAAGGCGAGCTCGTACTTCAGATGCGGGTTGTCCGGGAGCATCCGGATGCCGTCGCGCAGCCAGGTCAGGCCGAAGCGCACCCAGCTCCACGCCTTCTCGGGCTCCGTGAAGCCGTTGGCCACGTTGTAGGCCGAATGCCAGCCCAGGTGCGACCAGACCTCCGGGTTCCGCGGCTGGACGTAGGAGATCATCTTCAGGATCTCCCGGCGCTCGTACCAGCGCCGCTCCTCCTCCGCCTTCTTGAGCTGGATCCAGAGGACGTCGATCGCCACCGCGCGGAACGCTCCGAAGAAGAGCGACGCCACGTAGGTGGGCAGCATGTCGCCGGCCGACACCTCGGGGAGGTTGCGGAGGGAGTTCTCGATCTTGGTTTCCGGCTGCCGTTCGAGCCCGAAGTGCTGGACGGCCGCCAGGGCGGCCAGGAGGATCGCCAGGACGGCCCCGCTCTTGCGCGTCATCCGCCCAGGTCCCTCCAGCGCATGCGCGCGACGCCGAGCAGCATGCAGGCCAGGATCACGGGGAGGGCGTGCGCGACGGCCGCTCCCGCCTCGGACCAGGACACGGCGGTGTCGCGGAGCAGCCAGCGCCCGTAGTCGAAGCGGTCGAAGTCGGGCACGGCCTTGAGCACGGCCTTCGAGATGAGGTTCGAGGCGCGGATGATCGGCGAGGGGAGATCCCGCACGGTTCCCGTGCGGTGGCCCTCGGGGTCGAGCTCCAGCGAGCGCTCCAGGTCGCGCGTGCCTTCGCGCATGAAGCCGTGGATCGACCCGATCAGGTAGAGCAGGATGCCCAGGAGCACGCTGAGCGGGCCGGAGACGACCGTCGACGCCGCCAGCGTCAGGGAGAGCACCGTCAGCGACTGCAGGAAGACCAGGCCCATCCCGCCCAGGAAGGCGAGCTCGAAGAGCATCGGGCGGCCGAAGATCGCCAGCCGCGGGCCGTCGCCGGCGATCATGCCGTCAGCGTCGCCCGCGAGGGCGCCCACCTCCAGGCGGCCGCCGGAGCCCAGGAGGTCGGCCGGGATCTCGAAGTCCTTCTCCTCGTTCGTGTTCAGCTGGAGCGCGGGCAGCTCGCGCGAGCCGCCCGGCCCCTTCGCCATCAGGCGGGCCTTGCCCTCGGCGCGGTAGCGGTCGGTGGGCGAGCCGACGAAGAGGCGGATCTGGGCGCGGAGGGGGCCGTCGAAGTCCTCCGGCCGCAGGTTTTCGAAGCGCCAGAGCAGCATCGCGTTCCCGCCGTGGAAGACGGTGAAGCCGGGGAGGCCCTCGAACTTCTGGCCGCTGAGCGCGCCGAACTCCACGGGGCGCAGGCGGGGCCGCGCGAGGGGGCGGGGGAAGCCGGGGCCGCCCAGGGCGGAGACGGCGCGCATGAACACGGTGGACATGAGGCCGGTGGCGGCGATGAAGATCGCCAGCAGCATCGCGAAGCCGAGCAGCCGGCCGAGGAAGATGAACGGCTTGGGCAGCGGCTTGGCGACGAGGAGATAGACGCGCTTCTGCTCGATGTCGGCGGGGATCGAGAAGCCGGCGAGGAAGAGGCCGACGATCGCGCTGAACAGCGTCGCCGCGCGCAGCGACCAGGCCTGGAGCAGGCGGAGCCGCGCCTCGTCGTTGACGGCGGGGAAGAAGAGCGTCGCGGAGAGCAGCGCCGCGCCGAAGATCAGGAGGATGAAGAAGACCTTGCGCCGCACCGCTTCCAGGAGCGTCATGCGCCCGACCGCCCAGAGGCGCGCCAGCGACGCGGTCATGCCTTCGCGTCCGGCGGCTTCTGGTACGTCAGCCCGTCGCCGCTTTCCTTCACCGTCCGGATGAAGACGTCCTCGAGGGTCTCCAGCGTGTTCTCGGAGCGCGTGAGCGTCGCGCCTTCCGCGCGGGCCAGCTCCTCGATCTTCCGCTTCGCGTCCTCGCTCAGCCCCTTGAACGTCATCGTGAGGGAGTCGCGCTGGACGAGGATGTCCTTCACCCGGCCCTGCACCTTCGTCTGCCCCTGGTGGAGGATGCAGATGCGGTCGCAGACGTCCTGCACGTCCGCCAGCAGGTGGCTCGACAGCAGGACCGTCTTGCCGCGCTTCTTGAGGTCGAGGATCAGGTCCTTGATCTGCCGCGAAGAAATGGGGTCGAGGCCGCTGGTCGGCTCGTCCATGATCACGACTTCGGGGTCGTTGATGAGGCACTGGGCGAACCCCACCCGGCGGGTCATGCCCTTGGAGTACTCGCGGATCTGCCGCTTGCGCGCGTGGGCGAGGCCGAAGCGCTCGATGAGCTCGTCCGCCCGCTTCTTGCGCGTGGCGCGGTCGAGGTTGAAGAGGCGGCCGAAGAAGTCGAGCGTCTCGTCGGCGTTGAGCCAGCGGTAGAGGTACGACTCCTCCGGCAGGAAGCCGAGGCGGGATTTCACGTCGACGTCCGTCGGCGGCTTGCCCAGGAGCTTCGCTTCGCCGGAGGTGGGGAAGATGAGGCCGAGGAGGAGCTTGAAGGTCGTCGTCTTGCCGGAGCCGTTCGGGCCGATCAGGCCGAAGACCTCGCCGGCCTCGATGGAGATCGACAGGCCGTCGAGCCCCTTATGCCGGGGACGCCCCCAGAAGTCCTTGTAGACCTTGCTGAGGTCGCGCGTCTCGATGACGGCGGTCATTTCGCTCCGCCCAACAAAAAAGCCACGAAAAACGAGTCATCAGCCTTGCTGGCCGACAACTCCTCCTCCGTGGCTGATGCCCGACGCCTGGGGACGACTACCGGAGACCCGCTTCCTTCTGCATCTTGCGGATCAGCTGGCGCGTCTGACGGCGGCGCTTCTCGCTGGGTTTCTCGTAGAAGGCCGTGCGCTTGATATCCCGGGTCAGACCTTCCTTCTCGCACGCCTTCTTGAAGCGCTTGAGAAGCTGGTCGAGCGACTCGTTCATGCGGACTTTGACGCGGATCAAGGCGACACTCTCCTCAATTAGGGTTCCGGTGCGGGGGATTATAGCCGGGCCCTTCGAGCCGGAGCAATACTTTTTGGGAGGGCCGGACGCCCGTTTCTGCCGATACAGGATATAGTCGTCTCGAGGAGAGAGTTTCTACCCGCGCGAGAGAGAGGGG
>DASVNH010000132.1:0-30408 GCA_036383955.1 Planctomycetota bacterium
CATTTCGTCAACGCGTTGACGAAATGACCGCGTCAGAACGTCAACGCGGTGAAAGGGCCGGCCCCCTCGCGGAGGCCGGCCCCGGTGAATCGCCTTACTCCGGCTGCAGGGGCCCCAGGTTGAGCCCGGGCAGGCCGAGGCCGAAGGCGTCCTTGCCTCCCTTGGCCGCGACCTTCGTGGTCTTCGGGGGCGGGGGCGGCAGAGGCTTCGGCGGCTCCTTCGAGGGATCGAGGCGCTCGATCCGCTTCGCGTCGGCGGTCTCCTCGCTGAACTCGTTGCCGTAGAGGTACGTGTAGCGCACCGACTCGAGAACCGGCAGCTCCGTCCACGCCGCCATCGCCCGGTGCAGCTGGGCGAAGTACTCGTAGCCCTCCGCGAGGCTGTTGGCGCAGCGCTGCGTATGCTTGTGCTTCATCCCGCGGTAGAAGGTCGGCGTCTTCAACGGGCGGAAAAGCTTCTTCCACTCGTCCGGAGACTGGGCCGCCTCCTTGGCCGCCTCGTGGAGGCCGTCGAACTCCTCCGCCTTCGAGAGATGGACCTTCGAGACGTCGCCGCCCATCTCCTTCATCGAGGCGTCGAACAGCGCGCCGCGCAGCCCCGTCGCCGTGTCCAGGACCCGCAGGAACATCTCGGGGGAGTACGAGCCCGCGACGTAGTAGAAGACCTTGCCCTGGGGCGTCAGGAAGAACGTGCAGATGTTCTTTGTCGGATACGCCTCCAGGTCGCCCTGGAAGATCCAGGATTCCGTGTGAAAGTCCAGGTTCTGGAAGCCGGGGCCGCGATTGACCCAGGCGGCGACGAAGGACGTGTTGACGGCCTCCGCCACGCGCTTGTCAGAGAACGTCACGGTTCTCTGGATGTCGCCCGCCGCTCAGCAGCCCTCCGTCTTGAGGTCGCCCACCAGCTGGTAGAGCAGGACCGGCTTGTTCTCCTTGGCCGCGCGCTTGAGGGCGTCGTCGACCGACGCCTCCCACTTCACGCCCTGGTTGTAGCCCCGCCACGGGATCGGCTTGGGAGGGTTCTGCTGCGCGACCAGCGCGCAGAGCCCCGCGAGGAGTGAAACGATCATGACCCGCCTCCTTCGTTGAACGTCGATTCGACGTCCGGGGAGGGGCGCGGGTAAAACGCGGACGGCTATTTCCAGCCGAGAAAGGCGAACGCGCCCCAGGTGAGGGCGGCGATGAGGGCGGCGGCGGGGATGGTGAGGACCCAGGCCCAGACGACGCGGCCGGCGACGCCCCATTTGACGGCGTGCCAGCCGCGGGTGCAGCCGACGCCGACGATCGCGCCGGTGATGGTGTGGGTGGTGGAGACGGGGGCGCCGAGCCAGGTGGCGAGGTAGAGGGTGGCGGCGCCGGCGGTCTCGGCGGAAAAGCCGTGGACGGGCTGCAGCTTGCAGATCTTCTGGCCCATGGTCTTGACGATGCGCCAGCCGCCGGCCATGGTGCCGAGGCCCATGGCGGCATAGCAGGAGATCACGGCCCACGTGGGGATGGGGTCGTCGGGACCGACGCGCTTGGCGGCGATCAGGGTCGCCAGGATGATTCCCATCGTCTTCTGCGCGTCGTTCCCGCCGTGGCCCAGGCTGTAGGCGGCGGCGGAAAGGAACTGGAGTTTCCGGAACAGGCCGCTGATCTTCGACAGCTGGGCCCGATGAAAGATCCAGTAGGTCGCGATCATGAAGAGAAAGCCCAGGACCAGGCCGAGGACCGGGGCGATCACGATGAAGGCGGCGATCATGACGAGGCCCTTGAGCTTGAAGTTGAAGATGAGGGCGCTCCAGCCGAAGGAAGCCACGGCGGACCCGGCGAAGCCTCCGACCAGGGCATGGGAGGAACTCGAGGGGATGCCGTAGTACCAGGTGACCAGATTCCAGACGATGGCGCCCACGAGGCCCGCCGCCACGACCGGCAGGGTGACGGCCGCGGGCAGGACGATGCCTTTGCCGATCGTCCCCGCGACGGAGTGGGGGAAGACGAGGAAGGCGATGAAATTGAAGAACGCGGCCCAGGCGACGGCCGCCTGCGGCGACAGCACGCGGGTGGAGACGACCGTCGCGACGGAGTTGGCGGCGTCGTGGAAGCCGTTGATGTAGTCGAAGACGAGCGCCAGCCCGACGATCAGCCAGACGACCCAGAGCTCAGGCATTCTTGAGGACGATCGACTCGATCGCGTTGGCCACGTCCTCGCAGCGGTCCGTGGCGGCCTCAAGATCCTGGTAGATGTCTTTCCACTTGATCACCAGGATGGGGTCGCTCTGCCCGTTCTCGAAGAGCGACGCGAGCGCGTGCTGCTCGATCCGGTCGCCCTCGTTCTCGTGCGTGTGGATCTGCACGCAGCACTTGAGGAGGGCATCGACGGACGACTTCTTCGAGATCGTGCGGAGGAGCGGCATGGCTTCCTTGATGGTCGTGGTCGCGGCGACGAGCACGCGCGCCAGGGCCACCGCGTCGGGCATGGGCTCCTTGACCTTGTAGAGCGACATCCGCGCCGTCGCGGTGTCCATGAGGTCGATCACGTCGTCGAGCCGGCAGGCCAGCTCGTGGATGTCCTCGCGGTCGAGCGGCGTGATGAAGGTCTTGTTCATCCGCTCGATCATCTCGTGGGTCAGCTTGTCGCCGGTGTGCTCGATCTCCTTGATCTCCTGCACCCGGTAGGCGAGGTCCCCGAAGTTGCTCATCAGATCCAGCAGCTTCTGGGCGCCCTTCTGCACGTTGTCGGCGGACTTCTCGAAGAGGTCGAAAAAGACCGTCTCCTTGGGCATGATGCTGAACATGAAGGCGCATTAGAGCAGGCCCCGTCCCCCTTGTAAAGAAAACGTAAAGACGCCTTCCGCGACTGGATGACGTCCCCCGCCGTGACCCTGCCGTCCGACACCCGGGTCGTCGACGCCCTCGAGCTCATGGCCGTCCGCAAGATCCGCCGCGTGCCGGTCCTCGAGAAGGGCCGGCTCGTGGGGATCCTGGCGACGTCCGACCTCCAGAGCGTCCTGGGCCCCGACGACAGCTCGCCCCGCCGGGCCGCGACCCTCGGCGACATCATGAAACGGGGCGTCGTGACGGTCCGGCCCGACGACCGCCTGGACCACGCCGCGTGGCTCATGGTCGAGCACGAGGTGTCGGGCCTTCCCGTCGTCGACGACGGCCGGGTGGTGGGCCTCATCACGGAGTCCGACATCTTCGCCGCCTTCACCCGCCTCATGGAGGGGCTTCGGGCCGCGGCGCGGCGGTGAACCCTTCACGCCTGGCCGCCCTTCCGCTACACTCGGCTCGGAGATGAAAGTCGCCGCGATCGACATCGGGTCCAACAGCGTCCACCTCGTCGTCTCGCGCCTCTACGCGCCCGGCGTGCGCGAAGTCCTCGACCGCGAACGCGAGATGCTCCGGCTCGGGGAGTCGACCTTCCGCGACGGCGCCGTGCCGCCGGAGGAGCTCGACCGGGCCATCGACGTCCTCAAGCGCTACCGTGCCATCGCCGAGGCCCACGGGGTGAACGCGGTGCTGGCGGTGGCCACGTCCGCCATCCGGGACGCCGGCAACCGCGAGGAGTTCCTGAACCGGGCCGAAAAGGAGGCGCGGCTCGCCGTCCGCGTCCTGTCCGGCGACGACGAGGGCCGCCTCATTTACGCGGGCGTCCGCGACGGACTGGCCCCCACGTTCAAGCGCATCGGCGTGATCGACCTCGGCGGCGGCAGCATGGAAGTGATCCTGGGCGACGGCCCCAAGGTCGGGTACGTCAAGAGCCTGAAGCTGGGCGTGCTGCGGCTGGCGGTCCAGTTTCCGGGGCATCGGAAGAAGACGATCGCCGCCCTCGAGCGGCACGCGCGGCCGCTCCTCGAGCCCGTGGCGCGCGAGATCCGCAAATGGGGCGCGGACGCGGTGCTCGGCACGAGCGGGACGATCATGGCCCTGGCGGGCCTGCTGGGCGTCCGGCAGGACGGCCGGCCCATCCATCTCGCCGCGCTCAAGGATCTCTCGAAGCAGCTGCTGCAGGAGTCGCCCGAGGAGATCCGCGAGCGGCATGCCGTCGACAAGGACCGGGCGGACACGATCGGCCCCGGCTCGCTGGTGATCCGCGTCCTCATGGAGGAGGCGGGGCTGGACGAGATCTATCCCTGCGAGCGCGCGCTGCGGGAAGGCGTGGTGGCCGACTACGCCTCGCGCAACGCCGAGCGCCTCGAGCCGCACGACGAGGAGATCACCGACCCGCGGCGCCGCAGCGTGTACTTCCTGGCGCGGCGGCTCGGCGCGCTCGACCCCCACGCGCGGCAGACCGCGCGGCTCGCGCTGCGGCTTTTCGACACCCTGTCTCCCGTCCACGGCATGGAGCCGGGCGACCGGGAGCTGCTCGAATACGCCGCGCTGCTCCACGACGCGGGCTATTGGATCGGCTCGGACAAGCACCACAAGCACGCCTACTACCTCATCACCGAAGGGCCGCTCGAGAGCTTCAGCCGCGAGGAGGTGCGGATCATCGCCCTGGCCGCGCGCTACCACCGCGGGACCGTGCCGAAGCGGCGTCACGAGGCCTGGACGAAGCTTCCGAAGAAGGACCGCCGCCGCGTGGCGGGCCTCGCCGCGCTCCTGCGGATCGCCGACGGCCTCGACCGCGGCCACGCCGGCCTGATCAAGGACCTGCGGACGGAGATCGACGGCGACGCGGTGACCATCCATCTCGCCGCCGACGGCGATCCCCACCTGGAGCTGTACGCCGCCGACCGTCGCGCCGACCTCTTCCGCGAGGCGTTCAAGCTCGACCTCGAATTCAAAGTGAACGGGACGCGTTGATGGCGGCCAACCGCGTCGGCGTCCTGCGGCAGCTCTCGTCCCGCCTCCGCGGAGAACTGTCGAAGGTCCGGAAGAACCCGGCGGACATCGAGGCCGTCCACGACGCCCGGGTCGCCGCGCGCCGGCTGCTGGCGGGCGGCGAGCTCTGGGCCCACGGGGTGCGCGGCTGGTTCAGCCTCCGCTCCCGGCTGCCGAAGGTCGTCCGCCGGCTGGGCCGCGTGCGCAACCTCGACGTGTCCATCCAGTTCCTCGCCAAGGGGCCCCCTCAGGACCGGGCGGCCCGGCGCGCCCTCGCGGACGCGCTGAAGGAGGCCCGCAAACGGCGCCGGCTGAAGCTGCTCGACTGGCTCACGGCGGCGCGGCTGAAGTCGCTGACGAGGAAGCTCGACGACGTCCTCAAGGCGGTCCGCCGGCGCCCGCTGGTGGCCACGCCGGGGCCCTCGGACCTCGCGCCGTATTTCGCGCGGATCGCGAGCCTGTCGGCGGGCGGGGCCTGGGCGTCGGACGTCGAGGTCGCCCACGAGATCCGGCGGGAGGTGCGGCGCCTGCGCTACGGGCATGAGACGGTGTCGTGGGCGTACGGGAAGGCGGACGTCGAGCGCGCCGTGCGGGTGCTCCGGGCGGTGCAGGAGGCGGCGGGGGCCTGGCAGGACCGCTGCGTGCTGACCCGGCTGGCGGCGAAGGCGGTGCGGAAGGGGAAGGTGGAGGTGCCGCTGGCGCCGCTGCTGGCGCGGGTGGACCGGGAGTCGAAGGAGCTGTCGCGCCGCTTCGCGCTGGCGCTGAACGAGCTGCTGGAGCTGAGGCCGGCGATGCTGGGGGAAGTGCCGTGAGGGTCTGCCTGGTGCGCCACGGTCCGGCGGTCCCGACGGGGACGCCGGGGATCGACGACGACGCGCGTCCGCTGACGCCCGACGGGCGGGTGAAGACCCGGGCGGCCGCCCGGGGGATCCGCGCGCTGAAGCTCGGCATCGACGCCGTCTGGACGAGCCCGCTGCCGCGCGCGCGGGAGACGGCGGAGATCCTGGCGCGGGAGCTCCGCCTGCCCCAGCCGAAGCTTCTGGACGCGCTGAAGCCGGGCGCTTCGGCGGACCGGCTGTTCCGCAAGCCGCTCGGCGAGTGTCCCGCGCTGGTGGGCCACGAGCCGGACTTCGGCTCCATCGTGGCGGCCCTGACGGGCGGCCGGCCCGACGCCTTCCCGGTCAAGAAGGCGGGGCTGGCGGTGCTGGACCTCCATCGGCGGGGCGCGCGTCCGTCCGGCACGCTGGCCTTGTTCCTGCGGCCGTCGACGCTCCGCGCTCTGGGTCGATGAGAAGGCCGGAGCGGCCTTTCGACCGCCCCGGCCCCCCGGATCCGAAACGCTAGTCGATGTGCACCCACATGCCCCCGCGGTAGTGATGGCCGCAGCCGGGGCCGTGCGAGTGCCTCGAGTGGTACCAGCCACCGCGGTAGTGATAGTGGCCGCAGTGGTCGCTATGGACGTGACCGGCCTCGATCGAGAGCGCCGGTCCGTGTCCGTGACCGTGCACGACGCAGCCGATCGCGAAGAGCGGCAGCGCCAGGAGCATCAACAGTTTGATCACGTTCACCTCCCTCATCAAGGTCTCGGATGGCCCCGGCCTTCCGCGTGCGGAAGCCGGTGGTAGTGGTGGCCGTGGCCGTGGAAGCCCCAGTCGATGGTCAACAGGACCACGCAACCGATGGCCGCGAGAATGACCACCGCGATCACCACGCCGTGGAAGCCGCCCTGGAAGTCCGCGAGCCCGGTCGATTCCGCCTCGCGCTTCGCGTAGTCGGCGGCCGTCGGGACTTCCTGGGCCGTCAGGGGAGCCGCGCCGACCAGCAGCGCGGCGGCCAGCAGAAAAGCGATCGGTCGAGTTCCGATCATGAGTCGCCTCCTTTCGGAGAAACGCTTCAGTTCTTCAGGATGCCGGCGTTCGTCTCAAACTCCTCCTTCATGCGGCGGGCCATCTCGCGATGCTCGGCGCTCTTGGCCTCGCCCGCGATGAACGTCACCCGCGTCTTGCCTTTGATCGACACCCACTCGACGCCGACCGGCGTGGAACCGGAGGCGCGGGCGTCGATCCGTCCGTTCGTCTCCCGGACGATCTCGTACTTCAGGGCGTACATCGTCCGGCGGGCGGCGGACCCGCAGGTGGCCACGTCCGCCGCGTACGAGCCTTCCTCGGAGTCGCCCCCGAAGAAGCCCGCGCGGGCGTCGCCCATGCCGGCGTTCTCCGCGATCCGCTCGTGAAGGAGCCGCGCCAGCGTCAGGTCGCCCGGTCCGACCCGGACGGTCGCCTTGCTCCGGGTCTCGTGAAGGGGCGTCACGACGACGCGCACCTCCTCGCCCGTGGCCCGCTGGGCCACCAGGGTGCCGCCCAGGCCGTCCTTGCGCTCGCTCAGGACGGCGAGCCCGGCGTCCTTGGCGCTTTCGACCGCGGCGCTCCAGATCTTGTCCGCGGAACGGGCGTACTCCCGTTCGACCGTGTTGGCGCCGGTCCCGAGGTCGTGCTGGTGGCAGGCCGCCAGCGTAAGGCAGCAGATCGCCGCGTGCGCGAACTTCATATCCGCCTCCTCTCAGGAAGAGCGGAGCGGGGGTTCTCTCCCTACCGCGCGGCGGGAAGGGGTCGCTTGGCTCCGGAACCTCCGCCTCGCTTGGCCCTATCTACGACGCGGCGTGAAAAAAGTCACGCGAGGGACCTCGCGGGGCCGCGAGAGGAATCGCGGCTCAGGGCGGGCTGTAGACGAGGTTGAGGCCGCACTTCCGGAAGAGCCAGTAGAGGGGAAAATAGAATCGGGCGAGCGCCTCCTCCGTGCCGCGCGCGTCCGGATCCGCCTTCAGGTAGCGGTAGGTGAGGGGCCCGCCCGGAACCTCCAGGTTCCCGCGGAGGATCCAGACGCCGTAGCTGGCGACGTACACGAGGAGGAAGAGGACGAGGGTCGCGCCCAGCGTCTTCACGACCTTCCGCTTCCGCGGGGCGGCGGCGGTCGTCTCCTTCTTCCGCTTGAGGTCGACGTATTCGGCCCGGCGGCGCTCGATGATCTCGCTCGAGCGCTCGCCTTCCATGAAGTCCCGGACGGGCTTGGTGATCTCCATCGGCCCCTGGAAGCGGATGCCCGCCATGTGGACTTCGTTCGCGCCGCCCTCGTCGAGGGTCTGCGCCCAGACGATCCGCCCCTCGCTGCGCAGCGTTCCGTTCAGGTCGTCGAACCGCACCTCCACCGACATCTTGAGGTCCTGCCGGAGGCGGCCGGCGGTTTCCACGCAGGCGCCCTTGAGGCTGAGATTGACGAGGCGCTTGGCGAAGTTGACGGTCGTGTACAGCTCCTCGAACTCGCCGCTGACGCACCAGACGCGGGCGTTCGGAGGAGAGATGCGAGGGGACTTGCGCCGCTCGACCTGGACCCGTTTCGCCATGCGGGGATAAGAATACCCCGCTTTTCAGCCGGACGTCACCTCAACTTCACGTCGAAGCAAAACAGCAGCTCCTGGTCCCGGAGGTAGAGCCGGCCGCCCGCGACGACCGGCGGCGTCCAGAGCTTGCCGCTGGGCTTGCGCAGCTTGGAGAGCTGGGGGAGCTTCAGGCGGCCCTTCTCGCTCCACCCCGCGGGATCGGCTTCGACGAGCGCCGTCGTCCCGTCGTTCTCCGTGAAGCAGTAGAGCCGGCCGTCGGCGTAGGCGAGCGCCCCCGACCCCAGCTTCGCCTTCTCCTCCCACGCGATCATCCCGTCCAGGAAGCGCTGGCAGACCCAGCCCCGGCCCTGCGAGTAGCCGTAGACGTGCTCGCCCACGCGGATCGCGTTGCCGTGATGGTTCTGCAGGTTCTTGTTCGCGTACACCGGCTCGGCCTTGAACGCGGCCCCGTCCTTCGACACCTTCACCAGCTCGCAGCCGCCGTTGTTGACCGCCACCGTCGTGTAGACGTGCGCGCCCTGGATCAGGGGCGAGTTGACCACCTCCGTGCCGAAGGGCGACTCCCGCTTCGCGCGCCAGAGCAGGCGGCCGTCCGCCGCCGACACCCCGAAAAGCCCCGCGTTGGTGAGCGCCACGTACTGGCGCGTGCCGTCGAACTCCGCCGCCACCGGCGACGCGTAAGCGGCCTGGTCCTTCACCTCGGCGCTCCGCCAGAGCAGCCGGCCGGTCTTGCGGTCCAGCGCGGCGACCGCGCCCTGCGGACCGCCCGGCAGGCAGATCAGCCGCTCGCCGTCGACCAGCGGCGACCACGTGAAGCCCCAGCCCAGGTTCTTCGGGCCGCCGCCGATGGGATTGACCTGCGCGTCCAGCTCCTTGGGCAGGTTCTTCCGCCAGACCGGCGCGCCGGACGTCGCGTTCACGCAGACGAGGTCGCCGTTCCCCCCCAGGGCGTAGACCAGCCCGCCGGAGACGGTGGGCGTCGCGCTCGGCCCCGCGCTCCACTTGTTGCCCTCGAACTGGAAGAGCGGGCCCACCGGCGCGGTCCAGGCCTCCTTGCCGGTGGCGACATCCACCGCGACGAGGACCTCGGCGTCGCCGCGTCCGCCGAGGGTGTAGAGGCGGCCGGCGACCAGGGCCGGGCCGGAATAGCCCACGCCCGCGTCGCGATAGGTCCACAGCAGGGGAGGGCCGTCGGCCGGCCAGCTTTTCAGCAGGCCCGTCTCCGTCGAGACGTCGTCGTTGTTCGGGCCGCGGTAGCGCGGCCAGTCTTGAAGCGCGAGAACCAGGGACGCCGCGGCCAGCATCATGTTCGCTCCCCCCCGAATGAACGACGAGGGCCCTCAAACCTATGCGCCCTCGTCACGCGAAGCTTCACGCAATGTCGACGCGGCCTTTACCCGTTCTTGACCGGGCCCGACGATTTTGAGGCCCATGGCGCGAACGATTCTGGTCATCGACGACGAGGCGGAGATCGTCCGCCTCCTCGACCACTCCCTCACCCAGGCCGGCTATCTCGTCATCGGCGCCCGCGACGGAGAGGCCGGCCTCACGGCGGCGCGGAAGCACGCGCCCGACCTCGTCCTGCTCGACGTCATGATGCCCGGGGTCGACGGCCTGGACGTCTGCCGCCGGCTCAAGGGCGATCCGGCCACGGCCGGCGTCCTCGTGATGATGCTGACCGCCAAGACCGAGGAAGGCGACCGCGTCCTCGGCCTGGAGCTCGGCGCGGACGACTACTTGACCAAGCCGTTCGGGATGAAGGAGCTCCTCGCGCGGGTGAAGGCGCTGCTCCGCCGCGCCGAGGCCCCCACGCTCGCCGCGGAAGTCCTCAAATCGGGCTCCATCACGCTCGACACCGGACGCCGCACGGTCAAGGTCGCCGGCAAGCCGGCCGAGCTGACCGCGACGGAGTTCGACCTCCTCCGCGCGCTCGCCGCCCGCCGCGGCAAGGTGCTGTCGCGGGAGGACCTCATCCAGGCGGCCCGCGGCGCGGAAGCCACGATCACCGACCGGACCATCGACGTCCACATCGCTGCCCTGCGGCGCAAGCTGGGCAAGGCCGCGGACCAGCTGGAGACGATCCGGGGTGTGGGATACAAGTTGAAAGAATAGGTACCGGGTACCGGGCGATCCCCCCCGGGGGGGCAGGGGGGGATTTTCTGAACCTGAACCTGAACCTGAGCCTGCCGTCGTCAGTCGAGGCCGAAGACAGGGCGGCCGGCGGGGTGGTAGACGCGGTAGCCGAGCCGGATCTCTTTCGTCGCGCCGGGCTCGATCTCCAGGTCCCAGCTCAGGCGGCCGTCGGCGGCCGACACCGTGGGCTTCGTCATGTCGGGGTCGGGGATGATCTCGACGTCCGAATCGCGCGAGACGGGCAGCTGGTCGATCACCGTGAGCTTCGCGGCCTTGGCCTTGAAGTTCTCGACGCGGATCACGAACACGTGGTGCGTCTTCTGGAGCGTGCCCGACTCCGTCCGGCGGGATTCGAGGCGGCGGGTGACCTTGATGCCCTCGTCGACGCCCAGGAAGACCTCGAAGGTTTCATTGGGCGCCACGAGCTCGATCGTGCCGCAGCCGATGTAGTCGTTCCCAAGGAAGATGTTGAGGTCGCCGGGCATGTAGGGGAAGTCGTTCGTGTTCCGCACCTGCGTCTTCAGGTAAAGGTGCGGCGAGAGCTTTGGCGTCGCGATCCGCGAGGCGTCCCCCTTGAAGACCGTCGTCGCGATCGTCACCTTGTGCGGCGAGCCGTCGGCCGGGATCGTCTCCGGCGTCGCGATCCGGAACACGTGCGAGGCGATCTGCGACGCGACCTCCGGGGTCAGCGCGAGCGCCGCCAGGTCGTGGCGGTTGTAGACCGCGTCGTTCTGGCCGCGGATGATGTTGTCGAGGGCCTGCCAGTTCCGCTGCAGGCCGTTGTCCATCGTCTGAGCCATGCGCGCGGCCTTGGAGGGCGTCGACGTCACCGCCAGCGCCGGCATCTCGGGCATCTTGGTCGACCGCGCCGGATGCGCCGTGGAGAGGGCGATCTCGACGCGCGACCAGTCCTCGCCGGTGGACTGGAGGATCTGGCCGTAGTAGCGGATCGTCGCCTCGCCGCGGTCGGGGGTCGCGTGGATGTCGTAGAAGGGCACCCACCCCGCGCCCACGATGATGTAGCTGATCTCGAGCGTCGTCGCGGCGGCTTGCGGGGCCTCGAGCGTGACGGCCACCGCCCGCTTCGTGAGGGGCGCCGCTCCGGTCAGGGTTCCGAGCTCCGCCTCCAGCACGTGCTTCTGGTCGTCGAGCGTCCGCTTCTCCTTCTCGGCCTGGCGCGACTTGCCCGCGATCTCCAGCAGCGCCTCCTCGACGAACGCGGCCGCGCTCTTGAGGTCGTCGATCCGCACCTTCTCCTTCAGGAGCGTCGACGAGGCCTCGTGCCCGGCGGCCGCCTTGACGGAGAGGACGAACTCGCGGCGCGAGGTGAGCGCGGCGAGGCGGTCGTCGACGGCCCGCAGGCTCTCGAGGAGGACGTCGCGCGCCGCCGCGAGCTCGCGGGCGCGGGCGCCGACGACCTTCTCGACCTGGTAGGTCCGGACCTCCAGGCCGCGGAGGCGGACGCCGTCGGGCCCGACGACCCGGGCGCGGACGGAGTCGGGCATCACGCCCGCGGGGAGGTCGCGGACCTCGAACGCGGACGCGCCGGCGGGGACCTGGACGGCGGCCTCGCGGACGACGAGGGCGCGGTCGGGATAGACGGTGACGCGGCGGATGCGGGAGTCGCCGGGCTTCGGCGCGGGTTCCTGTCCCCCTTCGGCGCGGCTCAGGGCAGGAGCGAGGAGGATGAGCAGGGCGGCGGCGACGCGCATGGAGATCTCCTTCTTTCCGGGGGGAAGGAGCAAGCGCCGTGCCGCGGGCGGCGGGGGCGTGGAGCGTATCCTTTCGGACACGCCCGCGTATCCAGCCGGCGACAAATCTTCCCGGGATGTTTGTCCTCCGCGAGGACAAACATCCCGGGAAGATTTGTCCGCCGGCTAGCGCGGCCGGGCGCCGAGCTGGAAGGTGTGCTGGAAGTCCGCTCCGTCCCGCTGGACGCGCAGGAGGACCGCCTCGCCCGGCGACGTCTGCCGCACGCGGTCGGCGAGAGCCTGGTAATTCTGGAGGGGCTGGCCGTTGAGCTCGAGGATCACGTCGCCGGTCCTCAGGCCGTAGGTGGCCGCCGGCGTGTTCGGAAACACCTGCGAGAGCCGCGCGCCGCCCGCGGCGCCGTCTTCTCCCGCGACCCCCATGTAGCCCGTCGGCCGATCCTCCGTCGCCGCCGCGGTCAGGACGTTCATCGTCCACTCGACCTGGTCGCCCGGGTATTTCGCGAGCTGCTCCGGCGTCAGGAGCGCCCGGATGGAGCGTTCCGTGCGCTCCTCGATGCCGCGCACGAGATCGCGGTAGACCTGGGCTTCCGCGTCGCCGAGCCTCTTCAATTCGTCGACCATCGTCTTCTGGGCCTCGCTAAGGCTCAGCTCGTTGCCGCCGTTCGAAGTCCCGAGGATCTTGTGGCGGCGCTCGCGAACGGCCGCGGCCGCGCGTGGGGCCTCGACTTCCGCGGCGGGCGGCGGCGGAGCGGGGAGGGGGACGTCGGCGCTCTCGACGGCCGGCGGAGCGGCGGCGGGCTTTTTCGCGACGGCGACGGGCGCGGGACGTCGCTCCAGGATCCGGATCCGGTCGTGAAGTCGCGCGTTGACGGCCGCCAGGTACAGCACCAGCACGGCCAGGATCGCGGTCAGGACGCGCCCCATCTCACCCTCCACAGGTCGGCTGGAGGGTTGGACGGACAACCACGGCGCGCGTTGGAGCGAACCGTCAGAATCCATTCTTTATCCGTTCTTTACGGACCCAACATGGGCCGTTAACTCCGCTGCCCTACAGTCCGCCCCCATGTAAGCCGGGTGTTGAGCGGCCATGCGGCCGTCGCCCGGGGTAGAGGGGAATGCTAGGGAGGCCATCTGATGAAACCCCTGTGGACGGCGGTGGTCGCGCTCGGCTTGGCTGGGGCGGCGTGGGCGGACGATGAGGTGCCGTTGACGTTGAAGGACCGCGAGGCGCGGGTGCTGGAACGCGAGGCCCGGCAGGACGACGCGGAAACGGTCCGAAAGCTCAAGGAAGGGGCCGCCCGGGAGAAGACCCAGGAGACCGAGGAGCTTTCGAGCCGGGTGAGCAGGATTGAAAAGCAGATGGCGTCGGCGGGCCAGACCTGGGACGCGAGCAAGATGCTCACGTTCGCGACGGCCGACGGCAACTTCACGGCGAAGGTCGGCGGCCGGATTTACTTCAACTACCGCCACGTCTTCGACCGGGACGACAGCACGGGCGCGGCCGCGGACACCTTTTGGATGGACACGGCGCGCTTCCAGCTGGACGGCACCTTCTTCAAGGACTTCCTCTACCGGGTCGAAGGTGAGGCGAAGAGCGGCACCACCGCGGGCAGCGGCTTCCTGACCAAGGACGTCTTCGTCGGCTGGAACCTGGGGGAGATCCTGACGCTGCGCGGCGGACAGATGAAGGTTCCGTTCAGCCCGGAAGAAACCTGCTCCAGCCGCTTCATCGACTTCGCCGAGCGCTCGATCATCAACCGCTGGATGCCCGCGCACAACCAGGGCTTCCTGATCAACGGCGCCTTCGCGGACAAGATCTTCGAGTGGACCCTCGGCGTCATGAATACGTCGATCAACCGGGATCAGGGCAAGGGCTCCGTGGACTTCAGCGACGAGAAGGATCTCGTCGGCCGCCTGTTCATCTCCCCGTTCCGGAGCTCCAGCAACCTGTTCAAGACCCTGCGCCTGGGCGTGGACTTCACGGTCGGCCAGGTCGACGATGCCGCGCAGGGAGACATCTCCACCGGCGATCTCGGCGGCACGCTGATGACGGATTTCGCGGCCACGACGACGCTCGACGGCATGCGCCAGCGCATGCTGGGCAGCTTCGCCTGGGCCTACGGCTCCGTCGGCGTTCGGGCCGAGTACGCGGTGATCACCCAGGAGCTGCAGGACGGCCTGCCCGAGAGCGAGTACGAGGTCACGATGTGGTTGGCCCAGGCCAGCTGGCTCATCACGGGCGAGGAGAAGGTCATCGACAACCGGATCAAGCCCAAGAACAACTTCGCTCCCCTTCAGGGAGGCTGGGGCGCCTTCGAGCTGGCGGTGCGCGTGGCCGCGTACGAGGTCGGGGACGAGACGCGGACCGCCGGCGTGGGCCTCGTGGCCGCGGGGGGAAATCTGGAGACCCAGGAGACCACCATCGGCCTGAATTGGTGGTGGGCGCCGAACGTGGTGTGGCGAATCAACTACGAGATGCTGAAGTTCGACGAGGACATCGCGGGCATCTCGACAGGGGGCGAGCCGGACGACCGGCAGGACATCTTCATCGTCCGCTGGCAGATCGACTTCTAGCTTAACGCGATCTTTACACTTCCTTGATTGAGGCTTCATCTTAGATTGAAAGGATGCCCTTATGAGATACGTGTGGATCCTGGCGGCGACCCTCGCGGGACTGGCGGGCTGCGGCAAGAAGGAGCCGGACTCCCAGCCCATGGCGGCGAACTCCGGCATCGTGGTGTACGGCCGGGAGAACAATTCGGGCACGTACATGTACTTCAAGGAGCACGTGCTGAACGAGGCCGACTTCGCGGCGTCGGTGCAGACGCTGCCCGGGACCGCCGCCGTGATCAACGCGGTCTCGAAGGACAAGCGCTCGATCGGCTACGGCGGCATCGGCTACCTGAAGGGAGTCCGGGCGTTGAAAGTGAAGAAGGACGCCGCGAGCCCGGCCGTGGAGCCGACGCTGGAGAAGGTCGTCGACGGCTCGTATCCCATCAGCCGGTACCTGTTCATGTACACGATCGGCGAGCCCGACGGCACGACGAAGCACTTCATCGACTGGGTCCGGGGCTCCGAGGGCCAGAAGGTCTGCGCCGACGTGGGCTACTATCCTCTGCCCGAGGACAAGCGCGGGAAGGCCGCCGGCGCCGCCCCGGCCGGCAAGGCGACGATCACGGTGAAGGGTTCCGACACGATGGTCATCCTCGGCCAGCGCTGGGCCGAGCACTACATGCGGCTGCATCCCGAGACGGTCGTGCAGATCACCGGGGGCGGCTCCGGGACGGGCATCGCCGCCCTGGTGAACGGCGGGACCACCATCTGCCAGTCCTCCCGGCCGATCAAGCCGAAGGAGAAGGAGCAGGTCAAGGCCAAGCACGGGAAGGACGTCGTCGAGTTCTCCGTCGCCATGGACGGCCTGGCGGTCTTCGTCCACGACTCCAATCCCATCCAGGAGATCGATCTCGTCCAGCTCAAGCTCATCTACACGGGCAAAGCGAAGACCTGGGACGCCCTTGGCGGAAAGTGATCTCCTCCTTCGGGGAAGGCGACGTCCGTTCGAGGCCCTGATCGAGTTCGCGATCCGGTCGAGCGGATGGATCGTCATCGCCTCGATCGTCCTCATCTTCATTTTCGTGGGCAAGGAGGCGATCCCGCTCCTCACCTCGTCGGAGGTGCATGAAGAGGTGACGATCGGAGGCATGGTCCTCCCGCGCGAGGGCGAGACGCTCGAGGAGCGGCACCCGTGGCAGCCCGTCTCGAACGTGCCCAAGTACTCCCTCCTGCCGCTCCTTCTGGGCACGCTCAAAGTCACCCTCGTCGCCCTCTTCATTGCCATTCCCATCGCGCTGGGCGCCGCCATCTTCACCTCCGAGTTCGCCCCCCAGGGGATCCGCGAGCTCATCAAGCCGGCCGTCGAGATCCTCGCCGGCATCCCGTCCGTCGTCATCGGCTTCTTCGCCCTCATGGTCCTCGCGAGCTGGCTGCAGGACAGCTTCGGGCTCGTCTTCCGGCTCAACGCGATCACCGCCGGCTTCGGCCTGGCCCTGGCCGTCATCCCCATCGTCTACACGGTCGCCGAGGACGCCCTTTCGGCCGTGCCCCAGGCCTTCCGCGACGGCTCCCAGGCGCTCGGCGCCAACCGCTGGCAGACCGCCTGGCGGGTCGTGCTGCCGGCCGCGACGCCCGGCGTCTTCGCCGCCTGCGTGCTCGGCGCCGGACGCGCGATCGGCGAGACCATGATCGTCCTCATGGCCAGCGGCAACGCGGCGACCTGCTCGCTGGATCCGGCGACGTCCTTCCGCAGCTTCTCGGCGACGATCGCCGCCGAGCTCGGCGAGGTCGTGCACGGCAGCGCGCACTACCACGTCCTCTTCTTTCTGGGCGCGCTGCTCTTCGTGATCACGTTCCTGCTCAACCTCGCCGGCCACTGGTACGTGGGGCGCCTCCGGGCGAAGCTGAAGGGATGAGCGACTCGACCGCCGTCGCGGCCTCCGGCCTCGGGATGACGCGCTGGATCCGCGTGATCGCCTGGCTCTTCACGAGCCTGACGGGGATCGCCTGCCTCCTGATCCTGCTCATGGTCGGGATCATCCTGGGGAACATCGCGATTCACGGCCTGCCGGGCGTGTCCTGGGAGTTCGTCTCGGCGGCGCCGCGCGCCGGCATGGCCGAAGGCGGCATCTTCCCGGCCATCTTCGGCACCGTCGCCCTCGTCATCCTGATGACGCTCGCCGTCGTGCCTCTCGGCGTGGCCGCCGCCGTGTATCTTCAGGAGTACGCCTCCCAGGATTCCCGGCTCGTCCAGCTGGTCCGCCTCGCCCTCCAGAATCTCGCCGGCGTCCCCGCGATCGTCTTCGGGCTCTTCGGGCTGGGCCTCTTCGTGCAGTTCGCGGGAGGCTCCCTCGACGCCCTGTTCTTCGGCGGGAAGCTGACGTTCGGCCAGCCGTGCATCCTCTGGGCCGCCCTGACGCTCGCCGTCCTCACGCTCCCGACGGTGGTCGTCGCCACCGAGGAGTCCCTCCGCGCCGTCCCGCGGAGCTACCGCGAGGCCGCCTACGCGCTGGGCGCCACCCGCTGGCAGGTCGTCTGGCACGTCGTGCTGCCGCAGTCCATCGGCGGCGTGCTGACCGGCACGATCCTCGCCGTCTCGCGCGGCGCGGGGGAGGTCGCGCCGATCATGTTCACCGGCGCCGCCTATTTCCTCCCGTACCTGCCCAAGAAGCTCAACGACCAGTTCATGGAGCTCGGCTACCACGTCTACGTCATGGCCACGCAGTCGCCGGACGTCGAAGCCACCCTCCCGGTCCTCTACGCCACCGTGCTGGTCCTCCTCGTCGTCACGTTCGCGCTCAACCTGGCGGCCGTCCTGCTGCGCTCCCAGATCCGCCGGAGGCTGCGGCAGTCGTGACCGCCACCCTCGAGCTCAAGGACTTCAGCGCCTGGTACGGCGAGAGCCAGGCCCTCAAGGGCATCTCGCTCCAGGTCCGGAAGAACGAGATCCTCGGCGTCATCGGCCCGGCGGGCGGCGGGAAGTCGACGTTCCTCCGCAGCCTCAACCGCATGAACGACCTCGACCCCCGCTTCCGCGCCGAAGGCTCCGTCACCTACGCCGGGATCGACCTCTACCGGGAGAAGGTGGACGTCGCCGTCCTCCGCCGCCGCCTGGGGATGGTCTTCGCGACGCCGGTGCCGCTGCCCGGGTCGATCCTCCAGAACCTCCTGCTGGGCCCGCGACTGACCGGCGGGGTGAAGGACCTGGACGCGCGCGTCGAGAAGAGCCTGAAGGCCGCGTATCTCTGGGACGAGGTGAAGGACCGGCTGGAGCTCCCCGGCCAGTCCCTCTCCGGCGGCCAACAGCAGCGCCTCTGCCTGGCGCGGACGCTGATGCTGGAGCCCGACGTCCTTCTCCTCGACGAGCCCTGCTCGGGGCTCGATCCGATCTCGACGGCCAAGATCGAGGAGGCGCTGACGCTGCTCAAGAAGTCGCTGACCGTCGTGCTGGTGACGAACAACGTCATGCAGGCCTCGCGCTGCGCGGACCGCACCGCCTTTTTTCTGCAGGGCGCGCTGGTCGAGGAAGGCCCGACCCAGCAGATCTTCGTGAATCCGAAGGAGAAGCTGACCCATGAGTACGTCAGCGGCCGTTTCGGCTAAAGCCAAGATCGCCGTCCGGAATCTGGACGTCTTCTACGGGTCCTTCCAGGCCCTGAAGAAGGTGACGTTCGACATCCCCGAGCGGCGCATCACGTCGATGATCGGGCCTTCGGGCTGCGGGAAGTCGACGCTGCTGCGCTGCTTCAACCGGATGAACGACCGCCTCCGCGGCTTCCGGGCGGAGGGGGAGATCCTGCTCGACGGCCGCAACGTGTACGAGCGGGGGACGGACCTGACGAAGCTGCGCAAGCGGGTGGGGATGGTCTTCCAGCGGCCGAATCCGTTTCCGCTGTCGGTCTTCGAGAACGTGGCGTACGGCCCGCGGGTGCACGGGATGCGCAACGGGCCGGTGGCCGAGGTGGTGGAGCGCGCGCTGCGCTCGACGGGCCTCTGGGAAGGCCTGAAGGACAAGCTGGGGGCGAACGCGCTGTCCCTGTCGGCGGAGCAGCAGCAGCGGCTCTGCATCTCGCGCCTGCTGGCGGTGCAGCCGGAGGTGCTGCTGATGGACGAACCCTGTTCGGCCCTCGACCCGATCGCCACGGCGAAGGTCGAGGAGCTGATGCAGGAGCTGAAGAAGGACTACACGATCGTCATCGTGACGCACAACATGCAGCAGGCCTCCCGGGCGAGCGACCATTGCGGCTTCATGTGGCTCGGGGAACTGGTCGAGTTCGGGGAGACGATCGAGATCTTCACGCGTCCGCGGAGCCGGCAGACCGAGGGTTACGTGACGGGGCGTTTCGGATAGGATGAATCACGAATCAGGAATCACGAATCACGGGCCGTGCCCCCTGATTCTTGATTCGTGATTCTTGATTCGAGGGCCGCATGATTCACAGGCATTTCGAAGAGCAGCTGGCCGAGCTGAAGAACCGGCTCGTCCAGATGGGCACGCTGGCCGAGGCCATGATCGAGAAGGCCATCAAGGCGCTTCTCGAGCGGACCGGGGCGCGCCACGCGGACGTCTTCGCGTCCGAGAAGCAGGTCAACGACCTCCACATCGAGATCGACGAGCGCGTCATCAACATCCTGGCCCTCCAGCACCCGGTCGCCGCCGACCTCCGCTGGGCCGTCATGTCCTCCAAGATCGCCGGCGAGCTGGAGCGCATCGGCGACCAGGCCGTCAACATCTGCCAGTACAACGAGGAGCTCGTCAAGCACCCCTCCCTCAAGCCGATGATCGACCTCCCCATGATGGCCGACATCGCCCGCCGCATGCTCCGCGAAAGCCTCGACGCCTTCGTGCGCCAGGACGCCGCCCTCGCCCAGAAGGTCCTCGACACCGACGACGAGGTCGACGCCTTCAAAGACCAGATCTTCCGCGAGCTCCTCACCTACATGATGGCCGACCCCGGCACCATCCAGCGCGCCCTCGAGCTCATCCTCGTCTCCCGCAGCCTCGAGCGCGTCGGCGACCACGCGACCAACATCGCCGAGGAGGTCATCTACGCCGTGCAGGGGCGCGACGTCCGCCATCACCACGAGACAGTGAGGCGCGAGGGACCGTGATGAGAGCCAAGCACCTAGAGCCAAGAGCCAAGGAGCTCCCCCCCGTGTCCCCCCCGGGGGGGAGGGGGGAGTGCCCAGGCACTTGGCACTTGGCACTTGGCACTGGCTCCCATGGCTAAGACCATCCTTGTCATCGACGACGAGCCCGAGCTCGTCAAGCTGCTCGACTTCAACCTGACGAAGGCGGGCTATCTCGTGCTCACGGCCCGCGAAGGCGAGGCGGGCCTGGCCGCGGCGCGGCGGCACGCGCCGGACGTCGTGGTGCTCGACGTCATGATGCCGGGCCTCGACGGCTTCGAGGTCTGCAAGAAGCTCCGGCAGGAGGCGGCGACGGCCGGCGTGCCGATCCTGATGCTGACCGCGAAAGCCGAGGAAGCCGATCGCGTCCTCGGCCTGGAGCTCGGCGCGGACGACTATCTCGTCAAGCCCTTCGGGCTGCGGGAGCTGCAGGCGCGCGTGAAAGCCCTCCTGCGCCGCGCCGAGGCCCAGGGGAATTCGCCCGAGGTCGTCCGGGCGGGGAAGCTGGTCGTCGACGCCTCCCGGCGGACGGTCACCGCGTCGGGGAAGGACGTCGCGCTCACCGCGACGGAGTTCAACCTGCTGCGGGCGCTCGCCGAGCGCCGCGGCCGGGTCATCTCGCGGGAGGACCTCATCTCGATGGCCCGCGGGGACGACGTCGCCGTCGTCGACCGCACGGTCGACGTCCACGTCGCCGCGCTGCGGCGGAAGCTGGGCCGCCTGGGCGAGATGATCGAGACGGTCCGCGGGGTCGGATACCGGATGTCGGAGTAGTGTTCAAGAAGCTCTTCGCCGCCCTGCTCGCCCTGATCGTCGCGGCCCTGGCCGTGGCCGGGGTCGCGCTCGTCCGCGCGGCGGACGCCCGCGCGCTGGAAGACCTCGAGGCGCGGCTGCGGGGGCACGTCGCGGTCCTCCGTTTCCTGCGCGTGAAGAGCCCGGAGTCGCTCGCGGCGGACGCGCGGCGGCTGGGCGAGATGCTCGAGACCCGCTTCACCGTGATCGAAGCGGACCGGGTGTCGGCGGATTCGCACGCCGATCCCCTGACGATGGAGGATCACACGGGCCGGCCCGAGGTGCGGGAGGCGCGCGCGACGGGGCGCGGGGCGCACCGGCGCTTCAGCGAGACGATGCGGCGGGACATGGTCTACTTCGCGGAGCCGCTGGATCCGAAGCGCCCGGAGGGGACGATCCTTCGCGCGGCCGTCCCCGCGGCGCGCCTGGACGAGGAGGCGGGCGGGATCATTCGCGGCATGCTGACGGCGCTGGTGGCGCTCGCGGCGGCCGGGGCGGTGATCAGCTACCTTCTCACCCGCAGGATCGCCCGGCCCCTGAAGGAGATCGGGGTGGTGGCCGAGGCGATCGCCGGCGGCGACCTGACGCGGCGGGCGCCCTCGCTGAGCCGCGACGAGATCGGCGCGCTCGGCCGCGCGATGAACCGCATGGCGGAGGATCTCTCGCGCCAGATCGAGAAGCTCCGCACCGCGCGCGCGCGCCTGGAGGCGACGCTGTCGACGATGGAGGACGGCGTCCTCAGCCTGGATCCGGACGGCACCGTGCGCCTGGCCAACGGCGCCGCCGCGACCCTCTTCGGCCTCTCGTCGAACCCCGTCGGCGTCAAGTTCTGGGAGGCCGTCCGGCGCCCCGGCCTCGAGGAGGCCGCCCGGAAGGTCCTGCGCGAGGGGACGCCCGACCTGTCGACCCTGGAGGTCGGCGACCGCTTCCTGTCGCTGCGGATCACCCCCGTCCGGGCGGGCGAGGGCGCCGTGGTCGTCGCGCACGACATCACCGACGACCGCCGCTACGACGAGCTCCGCAAGGAGTTCGTGGCCAACGCCTCGCACGAGCTGCGCACGCCCCTCACGATGATCCAGGGCTACGTCGAGACGCTGCTGGACAGCGCCGCGCGGCTGGAGGGGGAGCCGCGCGAGTTCCTGTCCATCATCGACCGCAACGTCCGCCGGCTGGCCCACGTGGTCGGCGACCTCCTGGACCTGTCGCGGCTGGAGTCGGGGCGCGACGTCCTGTCGCGCGAAAACGTGGAGCTGGGCGAGCTGCTGGGCCGGGTGAAGGAGGCGTTCGAGCCGATGGCGAAGCGCCGGAAGCAGACGCTGACGGTGTCGGGCGGCGGGGCGGCGTCGGTCGATCCCACGCTCGTCGAGCGGGCGCTCTCGAACCTGGTGGACAACGCGATGAAGTACACGCCGGAGGGCGGGACGATCCGGGTGTCGAGCGAACGCGCGGACGGCCACCTGCTGCTCAAGGTGGCGGACGACGGCATCGGCATCCCGGCGGCGGACCAGGCGCGGATCTTCGAGCGCTTCTACCGGGTGGACAAGTCGCGCTCGCGGGAGATGGGCGGCACCGGCCTGGGCCTGTCCATCGTGAAGCACGTCGCGCAGCTGCACGGCGGCGACGTCGCGGTCGAGAGCGCCCCCGGCCGGGGCAGCGTCTTCACCCTCCGCCTGCCGGCGTAGACGAAATCCCAACTCCCCGTTTCCCCCTCGGGGGGGCAGGGGGGATCCCTTGGGATTTGGGAGTTGGGATTTGGGATTTCCATTTCGTGTCACTTCTACACCTCCGCTCCGTCTAATTAGTGTATATATAACACTAAGTAAGGAGGCGGACATGCTCGGCATCCGGTACATGAAGGCGGGACCCACGACCTACGTCATCCAGCACGTCGGCGGCGCCGTCAAGCGCGAGGGCGCCGGCCTCTCGTTCTTCTACTATGCCCCCGGCAGCACCCTCGTCGCCGTGCCCCTGGCGAGCGTCGACGTCCCCTTCGTCTTCAACGAGACGACCGCCGACTTCCAGGCCGTCACCGTCCAGGGCCAGGTGACCTACCGCGTCTCCGACCCCCGCCGCGCCGCCCAGCTCCTCGACTTCACGGTCGACCCCCGCGGCGCCTACCTGAGCGAGGATCCCGCCGCGCTCGGCGACCGCCTGACGCGCGCCGCCCAGGTGCTCGCCCGCGGCTTCGTCGCCCGCTTCGGGCTGCGCGACGTCCTGACGCGCGGCGACGCGCTGGCGGCCGACGTCCTGCCGGCCCTGCGCAAGCAGGAGGCGGTCACCATGGTCGGCGTGGAAGTGCTCGGGCTGTCGATCCTCTCCCTCAAGCCCACGCCGGAGATGGGCCGGGCCCTCGAGGCCGAGGCGAGGGAGGGCCTGCAGCGCCGCTCCGACGAGGCCATCTACGCGCGCCGCAACGCGGCCGTCGAGCAGGAGCGGATGATCAAGGAGAACGAGCTCAACACCGAGATCGCCGTCGAGGAGAAGCGCCGCAAGGTCCGCGAGACGCAGATGGCGGCGGAAGTGGCCGTCGAGGAGCAGCGCCGCGCGCTCGTCGACACCCGCGTGGAAAACGAGAAGAAGGACGCCGACGCCCGCGCCTACGCGCTCGAGGCGTCCCTCAAGCACATCCGCGGCCTGGACTGGCGCGTCCTCATGGCGCTCGGCGCCGAGGGGATGGACGCGGGCGTCCTGTTCGCCGACGCCTTCCGCGAGCTCGCGCAGAACGCCGCCAAGATCGGCGAGCTCAACGTGACGCCCGACCTCCTCAAGACCCTGCTCCAGAAGGGAGGCAAGTGATGTTCGAGAAGATCGTCCTCGTCACCCGCAAGACGCGCCTGGAGGGCCTGGTCGAGCGCTTCAACAGCCGCGGCCAGGCCAAGTTCTACATCGAGCACGCCGGCGGCGATTTCTCCGACTACGAGCGCGAGGACGCGACGTACCGGAAGGCGCTCGACGTCCTCCGCCGCTCGCTCGACCTCGGCCTCAAGACGCAGGTCGTCGAGCGCGCCCTCGTGCCCACGATGCTCTTCACCGAGAAGGACGTCGTGGTCACCGCCGGCCAGGACGGCCTGGTCGCCAACACCGCGAAGTATGTCGGCGACCAGCCCATCGTCGCGGTCAACCCCGATCCCGAGCGCTTCGACGGCCTCCTGCTCCGCTATCCGCCGGCCGAGGCGCGCGGCGCGCTCCGGCGGGTGCTCGACGGGAAGGCCGCGTTCCGGGAGGTGACGCTCGCGGAGGCCGCGCTCACCGACGGCCAGCGCCTGCTCGCGTTCAACGACCTCTACATCGGCGCCCGGACGCACGTCTCGGCGCGCTACCGCCTCGCCTTCGGCGGCGCCCAGGAGCCGCAGTCCTCGAGCGGCGTGATCGTCTCCACCGGCGCGGGCTCCACCGGCTGGCTCTCGTCCGTCTTCAACATGGCGGCGGCCCTGAGCGGCTTCTCGGGCGGCCGGCCCGGCACGCCGCTCCGCATGGACTGGGAGGACCCGCGCCTGGTCTTCGTGGTCCGCGAGCCGTTCCGCAGCCGCCATTCGCGCGCCGACCTGGCCGCCGGCCTGATCGAGGCGGGGCAGGAGCTCGTCCTCGAGTCCCAGATGCCGTCCGGCGGCGTGATCTTCTCCGACGGCGTGGAAGCCGATGCCCTCGATTTCAACGCCGGCGCCACCGTCCGCCTCCGCGCCGCCGACCGCCGCACCCGCCTCACGTGTTGACGAAATGACCGCGTCAGTTCGTCAACACGTCGGGGCCCAGGACGTCCATCTTGGGCCGGAGGCCCAGGCCGGGGGCGTCCGACGCGCATAGCGTGCCGCCGTCGCGGCGGGGGGCGCCGTCGGCCGTCGAGACGGTCACGTAGCCGTTGAAGTCGGTCGTCGAGAGCAGGAACTCCGGCGGTGTGCTCTGCGCGAGGTGGGCGATGGCGGACGTCGCGACGTCCCCGCCCCAGCTGTCCTCGAGCGTGACGGCGAAGCCCAGGGCCACGCAGGCGTCGCGCATCCGCCGGGCCTTCGTCAGCCCGCCCACCCGGCCGATCTTGATGTTCACCGCGTCCATCGCGCCGTCGGCCCGGCCGCGCGCCAGGTCGTCCACGCTCTCGATGATCTCGTCGAGCACCAGCGGCAGTCCCGTCGCGCGCCGCACCGCCAGGCACTCCGCGTAGCTCCGGCAGGGCTGCTCGAGGTACACGTCGAGGTCCGACACCCTCCGCGCCACCCGGATCGCCTCGTGCGCCAGCCAGCCCGTGTTGGCGTCGGCGATCAGGCGCTCGCCCGGGCCCAGGCGCGCCGCCACCGCGCGGATCCGCGCGACGTCGGCGTCGACGTCCCCGCCGACCTTGAGCTGGAAGTTGCGGTAGCCCGCGTCGCGGTAGCCCGACACGCGCGCCGCCATCCGGTCCGGCTCGTCCTGCGAGATCGCGCGGTAGAGCGGGACCGACGGGGCCAGCTTGCCGCCGAGCAGCGTGTGGACGGGCAGCCCCGCGGCCTGGCCGAGCAGGTCCCAGCACGCGACGTCGATCGCCGACTTCGCGTAGGGATGCCCCTTGAGCAGGGCGTCCATCCGGAGATTGAGGCGGTCGAGCTGCCGCGGGTCCTCGCCGAGCAGCCCCGGCGCGAGCTCGGCGATCCCCGCGCGGGCGCCGGCGGCGTAGGCCGGCAGATAGGCCGGTCCGAGCGGGCAGATCTCGCCCACGCCGCACAATCCGGCATCCGTCTCGACGCGCACGACCGTGCTGTCGAACACGGAGATCGACAGGCCGTCGGCCCAGCGGTAGGCGCCCTCGCGCAGCGGCAGCTCCACGCGGTGCGCGGTGACGCGGGTGATCTTCATGCGCGCATCATCTCCCGGTCGCCGGGCCATCGATGGCCAGAGAATTGTCGATTTGCGCCAGGGGGTGTTTCGCGCCGTATAGTTGGCGTATGAAGCGCGTCGCCGTCGCGATCGACCTCGACTGGCCGGTTCCGCATCACCACGGGATCGTCAGCGGCGTCCTCAAGGTCGCCCGCGAGAAGGGCTGGGCCTGCGAGGTCGATCCCTTCCTCGGCTTTCCCGGCGCGGGCTCGGGCCCGTTCGACGGCGTCGTCGGCCGCGTCACGCGCGAGCTCGCCGCCTGGGCCCGCCGCACCCGCACCCCCGTCGTCAACGTCTGGACCAACTCGCCCGACCGCGCCCTGCCGCGCGTGCTCGTCGACTACGCCGCGGGCGGCCGCCTGGCCGCCGAGCACCTCCTCGACCGCGGCTTCCGGACCTTCGGCTTCGTCGGGCGCGAGAACGACGCGAGCGGCCGCGAGCTGCTCGAGGGCTTCACCCAGGCGCTCCGGAGCCGGGGGTTCGGGCGCGACGTCCTGGAAGTGCCGGCCGATCCGCCCGACGTCCAGGGCTGGCTCCGCCTCCAGCGGCCCCTGCGGAGCTGGGCGGCCTCCTGGAAGCCGCCGATCGGGATCCTGGCGTCGATCGACATCCTCGGCCGCTATCTGGTGGACATCGCCCTCCGCGCCAAGCTGCGGATCCCCGACGACGCGGCGATCGTCGGCGCGGGCAACCAATCGCTGATGTGCGATCTGCTGGAGCCGACGCTCTCGAGCGTGGAGTACGGCTTCGAGCGCGTGGGACGTCGGGCCGCCGAGCTCCTCGAGCGCCTGATGAAAGGCGGCCGCGCGGAAGCCGCGCCATTGCGGGTGCCGCCGTCGGGCGTCGTCGCGCGCCGTTCGACGGACGTGTTCGCGGTCGAGGATCCGTCGGTGGCGGCGGCGCTGCGGCTGATCTGGGCGAAGAGCGACCGGCCGCTCAAGGTCGCGGCGATCCTGGGCGAGCTGCCGTCGAGCCGCCGCACGCTGGAGCGGCGCTTCCGGGACACGCTGGGGCGGACGATCCACGACGAGATCCGGCGCGCGCACATCGAGCGGGCCAAGCGCCTGCTCGTCGAGACGCGGGAGCCGCTGAAGGTCGTCGCCTCGAAAGCCGGCTTCCGCGACGCCCAGCAGTTCAGCCGCGTCTTCCGCGGCGTCGAGCGCCGCACGCCTCAGCAGTACCGGCTGACCCACCGGTAGCCGTTCGGAAGCTGCCCGGCACAATCCGAACGGGAACCGTTCGGATTGTGCCGGGCAGCTTCCGAACGGTCAGGCGCGGCCCGCCCACTCGGCGTGGAAATGGCGGAGGAAGTCGGCCATGAACGCGTGCCGCCCGCGCGCCAGGCGCCTGGCTTCGCGGGTGTGGAGGCGCTTCTTGAGGAGCAGGAGCTTCTCGTAGAAGTGGTTGATCGTGGGGCCTTTCGACTTCTTGTAAGCCCCGAAGCTCCGGTGGGCGATGGGCTGGACGGCGGGATCGTGCATCGCGCGGCCCTTCGCGCCGCCGTAGGCGAACGCGCGGCCCACGCCGATGGCGCCGATGGCGTCGAGCCGGTCGGCGTCCTGGACGATCCGGGCCTCCAACGACCCGGGCCGGTCCTTCACCCCGGCGCCTTTGAAGCTCACCTCGCGGCACACGGCGTCGACGCGCCGGACGACCTCCTCCGGGGCGCCGAGCTTCCGGAGCAGGCGGGCGGCGGCGTCCTCGGGTCCGCCGAGCTTCCAGTCGCCGAGGTCGTGGAGGAGGGCGCCCAGCGAGACCACCGCCGGGTCGGCCTTCGGCTCGGTCTTCGCGATCCGGTCGGCGAGCGCCCGAACGCGGCGGATGTGCCAGGCGTCGTGGCCGGTGCTGTCGGCCGCGAGGGCCTGGAATACGACGTCGGCCGCCCGATTGATCAAGGTCTTCATGCCGGGCCAGCGTAGCATAGGCGCGATGGCGCGGATCCAATCCGCGGGCCGCGTGCCCGTGAGCCTTCCTGGACCTGGACCTGTCTCCTGGACCTGGAACGGGGGATTCTCTTGTGGCCGGGGGCCCGTAAGCGTATACTTCGAGCCTTCATCGTGAGCCGAAACCAACCCCGCCACGGCAATCGCCCTCAACATGGTGGAGGGCCGCAGCACAATCGGCCGCATCGCCCTCACGGGCAAGGCGGCGGTGGGCGTCCGCATCGTCCTCACATGGGCGGCGGCGGACATCGGCCTCCCGGCGGCGGCATGCCCCAGCTCCACCAGAAGAAGCCGTCGCTCTTCGAGTCTCTGACGGCGATCCAGCCCAAGGACCGCCTCCGGCTCGAGACGACGCCCGAGGAGCTGCTGACGCGGGTCGTCGACCTGGTCGCCCCGCTGGGGAAGGGCCAGCGTGGCCTGATCGTCGCGCCGCCCCGCACCGGCAAGACCACCATCCTGCAGAAGATCGCGACGGCCGTCCTCAAGAACGCGCCCGACACCCAGATCATCATCCTGCTCGTCGACGAGCGCCCCGAGGAGGCGACCGACTTCCGCATGATGGTCAAGGGCACGCCCATGAAGGTCGTCGCCTCGACCAACGACATGCCCCACCAGGAGCACATCCGGGTCACCGAGCAGGTCCTGGAAGAATCCAAGCGCATGGCGGAGGAGAAGAAGGACGTCCTCGTCCTCTTCGACTCCCTGACGCGCATGACCCGCGCCTACAACAACATGACCCCGCAGCGCGGCCGGACCATGACGGGCGGCATCGACGCCGCCGCCTTCCTCGGCCCGCGCGCCTTCTTCGGCGCCGCCCGCGCCCTCGAGCAGGGCGGCTCCCTCACGATCCTCGGCACCGTGCTCGTCGACACCGGCTCGCGGATGGACGACGTCATCTTCGAGGAGTTCAAGGGCACGGGCAACTTCGAGCTCTACCTGCAGCGCGATCTGGCCGACCGCCGCATCTGGCCGGCGATCGACCTCGTCCGCTCCGGCACCCGCCGCGAGGAGCTGCTGATGTCCGAGGACGAGCGCCAGAAAGTCTGGAAGCTCCGGCGCCGCCTGGCCGACATGCGCCCCATCGAAGCCATGGAAGGCCTCCTCGAGCAGCTCAAGAAGCACGGCACCAACGCGGAATTCCTGAAGTCCGTTCCGTAGGCTTTCCGTCATGGACGTCAAGCCGTCCGTCTGTCCTCTCGACTGCCCCGACCGCTGCGCGCTCGACGTCACCGTCGACGCCGGCCAGGTCGTGAAGATCGACGGCTCCTCCCGCTCCGAGCTCACCGACGGCTACATCTGCGCCAAGGTCCGCGGCTTCGGCAAGCGCCAGTACGCGCCCGGCCGCCTCCTCCATCCGATGAAGCGGACCGGCCCCAAGGGCTCCGGACAGTACGCGCAAGTCGACTGGGACGAGGCCCTCGGCCTGATCGCCGACCGCTTCAAGGCCCTCGATCCCGAGGCCATCCTGCCCTTCCACTACGACGGCTCGAACGGCCTCCTCACGTCCGGCGCGATGGACATGCGCTTCTGGAACCGCCTCGGCTCCAGCCAGCTCGGCAAGACCTTCTGCGCCGCCAACGCCGGCGCCGCCTGGAAGGCGGTCTTCGAAGACATGGCCGGGGCGGATCCGCTCGACGTCCGCCAGTCCGACGGGATCGTGATCTGGGGCTTCAATCCCTCCGCCTCCGGCATCCACCTGATCCCGCTCGTCCGCGAGGCCAAGAAAGCGGGCGCGTTCCTGGCGGTGATCGACCCCCTGCGCACGCCGATGGCCCGCGAGGCGGACCTGCACCTGGCGCCGCGGCCGGGGACCGACGTCCTGGTCGCGCTCGCGGCGATCCGGGCCGCGCACGAGGAGAATCTCGTCGACCGCGCCTTCGTCGAACGCTCGACCCGCCACTTCGAGGAGCTACTCGCGGCCTGCCCGACGCCCGAAGCCGCGGCCGAGATCTCCGGCGTGCCCGCCGCGTCGATCCGCGCGCTGCCCCGCGGCCTGGCCCGCGCCCGCCGGCCTTTCTTCCGCGTCGGCTGGGGCCTCGAGCGCAATCGCAACGGCACCGACGGCGTCCGCGCGGCGCTGGCCCTGCGCGTCGTGCTCGGCCGCTTCGGCGAGCGCGGCAGCGGCGTCACCGTCTCGACCACGCCGGGCTACAAGATGGACCGCACGCCCGCCGAGGCGCCGCATCTCCGCGCGCGCCCCGCGCGGACCGTCAACATGAGCGAGCTCGGGCGCGCCCTCGAAGAGGTGAAGGACCCGCCGATCGGCGCGGTCTACGTCTACAACTGCAATCCCGTCGCGACCGCCCCGAACCAGGCCCGGGTCGTCAGGCAGCTCGCCCGCGAGGACCTCTTCGTCGCCGTCCACGAGCAGGTCTGGACCGACACCTGCGATTTCGCCGACGTCGTCCTGCCCGCCACCACCTTCCTCGAGCACAAGGAGCTCTGCCGCAGCTACGGCGGTTACGCCCTGCAGTGGAGCGAGCCGGCCGTCGCCCCCCAGGGCGAGGCCCGCGCCAACCACCAGGTCTTCCAGGCCCTCGCCCGCGCGATGGGCTTCGACGAGCCCGAGCTCCGCTCCGACGAGGACACGATCGCCCGGACGCTCGTGAAGGACCTCGACGTCCTCAAGCGCGACCGCATCGTTCCGCTCCGACGTCCCATCCCCTTCGGCGACGCCTTCCCGTCCCGCGGCTTCGCCGAGCTCGCCGGCCCGCACGGCCCGCCCCGGTACCGCCCGCCGGTCGTCGACGCCCACCTGCCGCTCGTCCTCATCACGCCCGCGAGCGACAAGGCGATCACCTCCCAGCTCTTCGAGCTCGCCCCGGAGAAGAGCGCGCGGCTGGTGCTGTCGACGTCCGACGCCGCGGCGCGCGGCTTGAAGCACGGCGACTCCGTCCGCGCGCGCAATTCCTTCGGCGAGGTCCACGCGACCCTGGCCGTCAGCGACGACTTGGCGCCCGGCGTGGCCTCGATGCCGAAAGGGCTGTGGAGGAAGTCGACGCTCAACGGCTGGACGGCCAACGCGCTGGCGCCGGACCACCTCGACCCCATCGGCGGCGGCGCGTGCTACAACGACGCGCGCGTCGAGGTCGAGG
>DASVNH010000133.1:0-5334 GCA_036383955.1 Planctomycetota bacterium
GCTCTCCTGTGTCGCGAGAAGGGCGGCCAGCATGACCTTCATATCGATCAAGTGTTATCGTTCGAATCGGATTGGAACGTTAACACTTCAGGGGTTCACCACGGCGAGCACTTCCTTGCGGAGGCGGCGGACGTCGACGCTCTCCCCCCCCAGGGTGCGGTTCGACAGGATCAGGGCGAAGCGGCCGCTCGGCGGATGCATCCAGATCAGGGTGCCGGTGAAGCCGGTGTGGCCGACGCCCGGGCGGTACGGGGGATCGTCGAAGACGTCCCAGCCGAGGCCGCGGGTGTCGGCGTTCGGCGTGAACATCCGCCGCACGGTCTCCGGCTTCAGGATCTTCCCCGCCAGCAGCGCCCGGCAGAAGAGGGCGAGGTCGTCGGCCGTCGAGAACAGCCCCGCGTTGCCCGGCCGGTGCGCGGGCGTGCCGTAGGCGCGCGCGAGCGGATCGTGGACGACGCCCGCGGGCACGTCGACGGCCGTCGCGGCGCAGCGGGAGGCCGTCGGCGCGAACCCCGTGTCCTTCATGCCCAGCGGCTCGAAGATCGTCTCGCGGCAGTAGTCGGCGAGGGAGCGGCCGGTCACCTCCTCGATGAGCCGCGCGAGCGAGATCATGTTCAGGCAGCTGTAGCGGGTTTCCTTCGACGCCTTGAGCTCCGGGATGCGCGCGAAGATCTCGTCCGGCGCCCACTCGGGCTTGGGCGCGAGGTAGGCGGGCAGGCCCGAGCGGTGGGTCAGCAGCTCCTCCACGCTGATGTCGCGGCCGGCGAAGGCCGGGAGGTGCTTCGAGACCGGGTCGTGGAGGCCCAGGCGGCCCTCCTCGATCAGCTTCATCGCGGCGGTGGTCGTCGCCACCACCTTCGTGCAGGAGGCCAGGTCCCAGATGGTGTCGACGTCCGCGGCGCCGAAGGCCTTGCGGTAGCGGACGCCCTCGGGGCCCCCCACGAGCACGACCGCGCCGGGGATGCGGTCGCGTTCGAGGATCGGGGGGACGAGGCGGTCGATCGGCGACGGCGGGGGCGCCGGAGGCGCCGAACAACCCGCGAGGAACGCGAGGACGATCAGCCGCGGCATTCCTTGTCCACCCGTTCACGAAAGGCGGCGCGGAGGCGCAGGGTCACGGGGCCCTGACGTCCGTCGCCCACCGGCTCCCCATCTATCCGGACGGCCGGCATGACCTCGGTCAGGGTGCCCGTCATGAAGAATTCATCGGCCTTCCGGGCCTCCGCCAGGAGGAAAGGACGCTGCTCGACGGGCACGCCCTGGTCGGCCGCGACCTCCAGCACCGCCACGCGCGTCACGCCGTCGAGGATCCGCGGGCCCGCGGGATGGGTGATCAAGCGGCCGGCCTTGATGAGGAAGGCGTTCGACGACGTCCCCTCGGACACGGTCCCGTCTTCGCGGACGAAGAGGCCCTCGTCCCCGCCGCCCTCGACGGCCTTCTGCTTGGCGAGGAGATTGGGCAGCAGGCAGATGGTCTTCAGGTTGCAGCGGGACCAGCGGATGTCGGGCACCGTGACGAGGGAGAACGACTTCTCGTCGGGATAGCGCCGGACCTCGCGGACGTAGGCGAGGAAGGTGGGGCGGATGTCGCCGGGGAACGCGTGGGAGCGGGGGGCGGCGCCGCGGGTGACCTGCAGGTAGATCTGGGCGTTGGCGGGGCCGCGCCGGACCAGCTCGCGACAGACCTCGGCAATCTTCTCGACCGGCTCGGGGGTCGGGATGCGGACGCCGTCGAGGCTCTCCTGCAGCCGCTTCAGGTGGCGGTCGAGCCGGAACGGGCGCCCGTCGTAGACGCGGACGACCTCGTAGACGCCGTCGCCGAACTGGAACCCGCGGTCCTCGACGGAGACGCGGCCCTCTTCGATGGGCATGTAGGAGCCGTTGAGGTAGAGCATGTGTGGGGAGCGTACCAGAATCCGGAATCCGGAATCCAGAATCCGGGGGGGGCTAGCGGGGGGGCTTGTTCTTCCTTTCGCGCTCGGCTTCGGCGCGGAGCTGGGCCTCGAAGCTGGCGTGGCTGGCGCTGATCTGGCGGGTGACGTCCCGGAAGGCCCAGCCGATGACGACGAGGGCCGCGACGACGGCCGCGATGCCGGCGTAGGCGAGCGCGCCGAGGCCCGGGAAGAGGGAGCCGCCGAAGAACGCGAAGACCCCGAGGGAGAACAGGATTCCGCCGAGCCAGGCGCGCGCGCGGGGCGACATAGCCGAACTCCCAAAACCCAACTCCCAACTCCCAACGGATCCCCCCGCGCCCCCCTGGGGGGAAAGGGGGGACGCCTTGGGATTTGGGGGTTGGGATTTGGGATTTCTAGTGGTTGCCGCCCTTCATGGCGCCGGAGATCTTCTGGAGGGTGCCCTTGGCGTCGCCGAAGACCATCATGGTCTGGGGCAGGACGAAGAGCTCGTTCTCGATGCCGGCGAAGCCGGGCTTCATGGAGCGCTTGAGGACGATGATCGCCTTGGCCTGGTCGGCGTTGAGGATGGGCATCCCGAAGATGGGGCTGCCGGGGGTGGTCTTGGCGGCCGGGTTCACGACGTCGTGGGCGCCGACGACGATGGCGACGTCCGCCCGCGGGAACTCGTCGTTGATGGCGTCGAGCTCGTAGAGCTGGTCGTAGGGGACGTTGGCCTCGGCGAGGAGGACGTTCATGTGGCCGGGCATGCGGCCGGCGACGGGGTGGATCGCGTACCTCACGTTGGTGCTGTTGGCCTGCATGGCGTTGGCGAGATCGCGCACGGCGTGCTGGGCCTGGGCGACGGCCATGCCGTAGCCCGGGACGATGATGACGTTCTGGGCGATCTTGAGGAGCTCGGCGGCGTCCTCGACGCTGCCTTCGCGCACGTTGCCGCCCTTCCCGGCCCCTCCGCCCGCCGCCGCGGCGGCGTCGCTGCCGAAGGCGCCGAAGATGACGTTCGCGAAGGACCGGTTCATGGCCTTCGACATGATCAGGGCGAGGATGAAGCCCGAGCCGCCGTCGAGCGCGCCGCAGATGATGAGCACGTTGTTGTCGAGGGCGAAGCCGGAGGCGGAGGCCGCCAGGCCGGCGTAGGAGTTCAGCAGGCAGATCACGACCGGCATGTCGGCGCCGCCGATGGGCAGGACGAGAAGGATGCCCAGGAGGGTGGAGACGCCCACGACGACGTAGAAGAGCCAGCCGAGCTGCGGGTTGATCACGAGAACGACGAGGGCGACCAGGCTCCCGGCGAGGAGGGCGATGTTCAGGATGTTCTGGCCCGGGAAGGTCATGGGCTTGCCGGGGATCATCTCGGCGAGCTTGCCGAAGGCCATGAGCGAGCCGGTGAACGTGATCGCGCCCATGATGACTTCGAAGGTCACGGCGCCCATCGCGAACTTGGAGGTTTGAGCGTGCCCGATCAGGTAGTCCGATATGCCGACGAGAGCGACCGCCAGCCCGCCGCCCGCGTGCGAGAGCGCGATCCGTTCCGGCATTTTGGTCATCGGGATCAGCAGGCCCATCGGGACGCCGATGACGGCGCCGACCACGAGGCCGCCCGCGATCCAGCCGTAGCTCACGACTTCCTTGTTGATGAGCGTGCCGACGACGCCGAGAATCATCCCGATGACCGCCATCTGCATGCCGCGGCGGGCCGTCTCGGGGTTCGTGAGCGCCCGAATGCCGAGCAGGAACAGCATGGACGCGACGAGAAGCGCGACCTGGTAGATGGTCGCGCGCACCCCGCCGTCCCCCCCGCCTTCCACGACCGACGCCAGGAGGCCGATCACTTGTGGGCCTCTTTCCTCTTGAACATCTTGAGCATGCGGTCGGTGATGACGAAGCCGCCGACGACGTTGATCGTCGCCGAGGCCACCGCGATCGCGCCGAGAATGGGAACCAGGTAGGACGTCGACGCCCGCCCGGCGATGACGATCGACGCCACCAGCGAGATGCCCGAGATGGCGTTCGTGAACGCCATCAGGGGGGTGTGCAGCAGCTGCGGCACCTTCGAGATGACCTGGTAGCCCAGGAAGGCCGCCAGGGAGAACACGTAGAGCTTTTCGATGAAGTCCATTACTTGCCCGCCGCCTCCTTGACCTTCGCGTGCACGATCTCCCCCTCCCGGGTCACGACGCAGCCCTTGGTGATCTCCTCGTCGAGGTTAATCTTCCAGGCCCCGTCGGCCGTCAGGTGCAGCAGCAGCTTCTCCACGTTCCGGGAGAAGGCCTGGCTCGCGTGGAACGCTACCCGGCTCGCCGTGCTGATCGGGCCCAGGATCGTCACGCCGTTGGGCGTGGACGCGTCCTCTCCGGGCACCGTCCCGACCACGTTCCCGCCCTGCTCCGCCGCCAAATCCACGATGACCGAGCCCGGGCGCATCGACGCCACCTGCTCCGCCGTCACGAGCGTCGGCGCCTTGCGCCCCGGAATCAGCGCCGTCGTGATGACCGCGTCCGCCTTGGCGATGGCCGCCGAAATCATGGCCGCCTGGGCCTTCTTGTACTCGTCGCTCTGCTCGGCCGCGTAGCCCCCCGTCCCCTGCTTGTACTCCACGCCGGTGACCATGAGGAACTTGCCGCCGAGCGACTCGACCTGCTCCTTGGTTTCGGGCCTGACGTCCGTCGCCTCCACGATCGCGCCCAGCCGCTTGGCCGTGCCGATCGCCTGCAAGCCCGCGACGCCCACGCCCATGATGAGCACCCGCGCCGGCGTGATCGTGCCGGCCGCCGTCATCAGCATCGGGAAGATCTTCGGCAGCCGCGAGGCGGCCGCCACCACCGCCCAGTAGCCGGCGAGGTTGGCCTGCGACGACAGGACGTCCATCGCCTGCGCCAGCGTGGTGCGCGGGATCATCTCGAGGGCGATCGACTGGATCTTCTTCGCCGCCAGGGCCTTCACGTAGTCGGGGCTCGACAGCGCGTAAATCAGCGTGACCAGCGCGGTCCCGTCCCTCAGGGACTCGGGCGACGGCCGCGCCACCTGCACGATCGTGTCCGCCGCGGCCGCGACGTCCGCGTAGGTCGCGACGACCTTCGCCCCGGCGGCCTCGTACTCCGCGTCCACGAACGACGAGGCCAGGCCGGCCCCGCTCTGGACGACCGTCTCGATCTTCTTCGCCGCGAGCTTCTTGACCGTCTCGGGCACGAGGGCGACGCGCCGCTCGTGCGGCGCCGTCTCCTTGGGGATGCCGATCTTCATGTTATCCGTATCCAGTAGCCAGTAGACAGTAGACAGTAGCCCGTCGCCGGCGGCCCGGAGCCTGGCTCCTGGCTACCGGCATCTGGCTACGCGTCGATCTGCGCCTTCTGCAAGCGTCCGCTATAGTCCACGTAGACCGTTTTCCCGCCTTCGCTAAGGCGGTCCTCCGTAGCCCACC
>DASVNH010000134.1:0-25332 GCA_036383955.1 Planctomycetota bacterium
CCTAGTATAGATCAGGACAGCCGGAAGCGGGCGGTCTCGGGCGAGCGCAGCCGCCGCGCGATACGATGGACGTCGAGCAGCGCCTGTTCCCAGCAGAGGCGGCAGAGGGGGCGCTCTTCGCCCCCGACGGCCAGGAAGCACTCCTCGCGCGAGGGCAGGTCCCTGCACACGCCGCACGTCGCCTGGCCCTGGATGTCTTTCGTCCCTGAACCCATGCACCCCCCGGTCGAAGGGGAGAGTCTATGAAATGTTGAACCGCCCTGTCAAGCCCGCGGTCCCTTCGACTCCGCTTAGAGCGGGTTCAGAGGTTGTGGGCGGCCCCCGCGGGGGGATGCGGGGAAAGCGCGGATCCGATACCCTTCTGGGAGATCGGGTGATAAGACGGATCCGCGGATACGCCCCTATCGGAAGGGATCCCCGGATCCATCGGCTCTCCGCATCTCCTTCGGTTCATCCGTCCATTCCCCGGATCTCCTCGATTGGCACCCCCGAGAGGAGATCCGGCGATGGAACGGATCGGCGACCCCGCTGGGAGATCGGGCGAGGAGACGGGTGAAGAGATGAGTCTCCCGAATCCGTCCCTTCCCCGGATCTCCCGCGTCGTCGCCGGTCGGCGGTCCCAAGACCGCGCGCGATCCCTGAATCCGCTCTAGACGCGGACGGCGGGGGGCTCGGCGGCGATCGGCTCGAGCGTGACCACGAGGTCCTTGGCCTCGACGGCGGTGCCCGGCTGGACGTGGACGTCCTTCACGCGCGCGGGGATGGGCGAGTTGACGGAGGTCTCCATCTTCATGGCCTCGATGGAGAAGAGCTTCTGGCCGCGCGCGACGGCCTGCCCCACGCTGACGACGACCTGGACGACCTTGCCCGGCATCGGCGACGCGACGTGGCCGGGATTCTCGGCGTCGGCCTTCGCGCGGGTCTTCTTCAGCGCGGTGAGCGCGCGGTCGTGGACGCGGACCTGCCGCGGCACGCCGTTGAGCTCGAAGAAGACGGGGCGCTGGCCGTCGCCGTCCGGCTCGCCGACCGCGATGAACTTCACGATCAGGCTCTTGCCGGGCTCGATGCCGACGGTGATCTCCTGGCCGGGCTTCATGCCGAAGAAGAAGACCTCGGTCGGCAGGTAGGAGGTCTCGCCGAAGTTGCGGCGATGGGCGTCGAACTCCACGAACTCGCGGGGATACATCAGGTAGCTCATGACGTCGTCGTCGGTCGCCGGGCCCTTGATTTTCACGGCGACCTCGCCGCGGACCTGCTCGAGGTCGACGTCCGGCAGGTGGTCGGCGGGGCGGCCGGTGAGCGGCTTGCGGTCCTTGAGGATGATGGACTGCAGCTTCTTCGGCCAGCCGCCGGTCGGCGTGCCCAGGCGCCCCTCGAAGAGCTCGATGACCGACTTGGGGAACATGAGCTCGCGCTTCTCGTCGAGGACGTCCTCCGCCTTCAGGTTGTTGGCGACGAGGTAGAGGGTCATGTCGCCGACGACCTTGCTCGAGGGGGTGACCTTGATGATGTCGCCGAACAGCTGGTTGACGTCGGCGTAGGTCCGCAGGATCTCGCGCCAGCGGGGCGTGAGGCCGAGGCCGGCGGCCTGCTCGCGGAGGTTGGTGATCTGGCCGCCCGGGATCTCGTGGCGGTAGACCTCGGCGGTGCTGGCGCGCATGCCGCCTTCGAAGGGGTAGTAGTGCTCGCGGACGCCTTCCCAGTAGTCGGCGCAGCGGGCGAGCGCCTCGACGTCCATCCCGGTGTCGCGCGGCGTGTGGCGGAGCGCCTCGACGAGCGAGTTCAGGTTGGCCTGGCTGGTGAGGCCGCTCATCGAGGAGATCGCGGCGTCGGCGATGTTCACGCCGGACTCGGCGGCCTTGAGGATGGAGGCGGCCTGGACGCCCGCGGTGTCGTGGGTGTGGAAGTGGATGGGGATCCCGACTTCCTCCCGGAGCGTCTTGAAGAGCTTCTCGGCGGCGTAGGGCTTGCAGAGCCCGGCCATGTCCTTGATGCCCAGGATGTGGACGCCGATCTTCTCGAGCTCCTTCGCGAGCTTCACGTAGTACTTGAGCGAGTACTTGTCGCGGGCGGGGTCGAGGAGGTCGCCGGTGTAGCAGACGGCGCCTTCGCAGATCGCGTCCGTCTCGAGGACGGCCTCGAGCGAGGGCCGCATGTTTTCGATCCAGTTGAAGCAGTCGAAGACGCGGATGAGGTCCATCCCCGAGGCCGCCGTGTGCTTCACGAAGGCCTTCACGACGCTGTCGGGGTAGTTCGTGTAGCCCACGGCGTTGCCCGCGCGCAGGAGCATCTGGAAGAGGATGTTCGGGATCTGCTGGCGCAGGACCGCCAGGCGCTCCCAGGGGTCCTCCTTCAGGAAGCGCATCGCGCTGTCGAAGGTCGCGCCGCCCCACATCTCGAGGCTGAACAGCTTCGAGAGGCGCCGCGCCACGAACGGCGCCACGCGGAGCAGGTCGTGCGTGCGGACCCGGGTCGCCAGCAGCGACTGGTGGGCGTCCCGGAACGTCGTGTCCGTGAGCAGCAGTTCCTTCCGCTTGAGCAGCGAGGCGGCGAACTTCTTCGCGCCGAGCTTTTTCAGGGCGTCGCGCGTCCCCGGCGGGATCGGATCCTCCTCGCGCCAGCTGGGGATCTCGGGCTCGGGCAGCGCGCGGCCGTCGGCCCGGCCCTTCACCTCCGGGCTGCCGTTGACGATGATGTCGCCGATGAACGACAGGACCTTGGTGGCGCGGTCGCGCCGGGCCTGCCACTGGACCAGCTCGGGCGTCGAGTCGACGAAGGTCGTCGTCGCCGCCCCCGCCTTGAACGTCGGGTGCTGGATCAGGTTCTCGAGGAACTGGATGTTCGTCTTCACGCCGCGCACGCGGAACTCGCGCAGCGCCCGGTCCATGCGCGGGATGACCTGGTCGAAGGTCGGCGCCCAGGCCGTCACCTTCACCAGCAGCGAGTCGTAGTAGGGCGTGATCGTCGAGCCGCTGTAGGCCGTGCCGCCGTCCAGGCGCACCCCGAAGCCGGCCGGCGAGCGGTAGTGCGTGATCCGGCCGAAGTCGGGGATGAACTTGTTCTCCGGGTCCTCGGTCGTCACCCGGCACTGCATCGCGAAGCCGTTCGTCTTCAGCTGGTCGGGCGTCGGGATCCCCACCGGCGGCTCGTGCAGCTTGTGCCCCCGCGCGATCAGCAGCTGCGAGCGGACGAGGTCGACGCCCGTCACCTCCTCGGTGACCGTGTGCTCGACCTGGATGCGCGGGTTGACCTCGATGAAGTAGAAGCGGCCCGCCTCGACGTCCACCAGGAACTCGACCGTCGCCGCGTTGACGAGCCCGGCCTTCTTGACGAGCTTCACCGCCGCGTCGCAGAGCCCCGCCCGGATCTTCGGATCGATCGCGGGGGAGGGGGCGATCTCGACGACCTTCTGGTGCCGGCGCTGCACGGAGCAGTCGCGCTCGTAGAGGTGGATGACGTTGCCGTGCCCGTCGCCGAGGACCTGCACCTCGATGTGCTTGGCCTTCGGGATGTAGCGCTCGAGGAAGACGGCGTCGTTGCCGAAGGCGGCCCCGGCCTCGCGGCGGGCGTCCTCCAGCAGCGGCTCCAGCTCCTCGGGCGTCCGCACGACGCGCATGCCGCGGCCGCCGCCGCCGAAGCTCGCCTTGAGGATCAGCGGATAGCCGATCTTCTTGGCTTCTTTTTTCAGGCTCGGGCCGGCCTTCACCGGGCCGTCGGTGCCCGGCAGGACGGGCAGGCCCGCCTCGATCGCCAGCGCGCGCGCCGCCACCTTGTCGCCGAAGAGCTCGAGGACCCGGACCGGCGGGCCGACGAACGTGATCCCGGCGTCGCCGACGGCCTTCGCGAACTTCGCGTTCTCGGAGAGGAAGCCGTAGCCGGGGTGGATCGCGTCCACCTTCACCCGCTTGGCCAGCTCGACGATGCCGGGGATGTCGAGGTACGCCGCCACCGGCCCCTTGCCCGTGCCGATCGGATAGGACTCGTCGGCCTTGAAGCGGTGCAGCGAGTAGCGGTCCTCGTGCGCGAACATCGCCACGGTGCGGATGCCGAGCTCCGACGCCGCGCGGAACACGCGGATCGCGATCTCGCTTCGGTTGGCGACGAGGAGCTTCTGCATGCTGGGCGGGGGATTATAGCGCCGCCCCTGGGGCGCGGCAAGAAAGCGGCGTAGAATGGACCCCCGGATGCTGAAACGCGCGGCCGCCGGGGCGGGGATCGCCGCCGCCGCGGCCCTGATCGCCTGGACCGCCGGCCTCTTCTACTACCAGCGCAAGGTCGCCGCCGCCATCGAGCATCTGCGCGAGGAGCATCTCCGCGCGACCGAGCCCGGCTCGTTCCGCGACCAGGCCCGCACGTCCGTCATGGGGATCACCGCCCTCGGCTGCCGCGCCCTCCCCGCGCTCGTCGCCGAGCTCGACCCCGACGTCTCTCCGTACTACCTCTGCCGCGTCGCCGACTGCCTCACCGACCTCAGCGACGGCGAGGCCCCCCGCGTCGTCTTCGAGGACGACCCGGGCCAGCGGAGGAAGTCGGTCGACGCCCTCCGCGCCTGGTGGGAGGGGGGCGGCCGCCGCCGCCACGACTGGTGGAGGTTTTGGACGTCGAAATGCGTAAGATAGCCGGACTTTGACAGGAGACCCCCCATGCGCTTCGCCTCGCTGCTCCTCGCGCTTCTCGTGTCCGCGGCGCCGTCCGCGGAGACGAAGCTGTCCACGCTGTTCACCGACGGGATGGTGCTGCAGCGCGACCTGGCCTGCCCGGTCTGGGGCACGGCCGCGCCCGGCGCGGAGGTGGCCGTCGAGATCGCCGGCCAGAAGAAGAGCGCCAAGGCCGACGCGGACGGGAAGTGGTCGCTGAAGCTCGACCCCCTGGCGGCGGGCGGCCCGCACGAGCTCAAGATCGGCGAGCGCGTGATCAAGGACGTGCTGGTCGGCGAGGTCTGGGTTTGCAGCGGCCAGTCCAACATGGAGTGGTCGGTCAACGCCTCGCTGAACCCGGCGGAGGAGAAGGCGGCCGCGGTCCATCCGAAGCTCCGCCTCTTCACCGTCCCCAAGAAGCAGGCCGACGCGCCGGTGACCGACATCCCCTCCGCGTGGAAGGTCTGCGGGCCCGAGACGGTCGGCTCGTTCTCGGCCGTGGCCTACTTCTTCGGACGCGACCTCCAGAAGGCGATCGACGTCCCCGTCGGCCTGATCCACACCTCGTGGGGCGGCACGGCCGCCGAGCTCTGGACGAAGAACCAGATCCTCGCGGGGAACTCCGAGCTCAAGCCGCTCGTGGACGACTTCCCGGCGCGCATCAAGGCCTGGGAGGCGGCCGTGGCGAAGCATCCGGAGGCCGTCGCGAAGGCCAAGGCCGAGGGCAAGGCCGAGCCGCGCGCCCCGGGCAAGCCGATGGCGCCCTCGTGCCTCTACAACGGGATGATCGCGCCGCTGCTGCCGTACGGGATCCGCGGGGCGATCTGGTACCAGGGCGAGTCCAACGCGTCGCGCGCGAAGCAGTACGAGACCCTGTTCCCGGCCATGATCAAGAACTGGCGCGACGACTGGGGCCAGGGGGAGTTCCCCTTCGGCTTCGTCCAGCTCGCGAACTTCATGGCCCGCAAGTCCGAGCCCGGCGAGAGCAACTGGGCCGAGCTGCGCGACGCGCAGACGAAGACGCTCGCGCTGCCGAACACCGGCATGGCCGTGATCATCGACATCGGCGACGAGAAGGACATCCATCCGAAGAACAAGCAGGACGTCGGCAAGCGCCTCTCCGCCTGGGCCCAGGCCCAGGTCTACAAGAAGCCGGTCGTGTATTCGGGGCCGATCCTCGACGCCCTCAAGGTCGAGGGGACGTCGGCCCGGATCTCCTTCAAGCACGTCGGCGGCGGGCTGACGGCGAAGGGCGACGTCCTGAAGGGCTTCGCGATCGCGGGCGAGGACCGCGCGTTCGTGTGGGCGGACGCGAAGATCGACGGCGAGACGGTGGTGGTGTCGAGCCCGAAGGTGGCGAAGCCGGCGGCGGTGCGCTACGCGTGGGCGGATAATCCCGAGTGCAATCTCTATAATAAGGAAGGCTTCCCGGCCTCGCCGTTCCGCACGGACGCCTGGCCGCGGAAGTAGAGTCGTCGGGGCGAGCCTGGAGGAATCATGATCGCTCTCGCTCTGGCCATCGCCCTGCAAGACGGCGTCAACGAGGTCAAAGTCCAGCTCGCGATCCAGAAGGGGATCGAGTACCTGCGGGGCGCGGGCTCGCCCGACTTCAAGGGCGCGTACGGGAGCTCGGACGAGCTCCTGCTGCTGACCTTCCTGCACGCCGGGGTGGCGGCCGACGACCCCAAGGTGAAGGAATTCTTCCGCGGCATGGTGGCGGCGCCCATGAAGCGGACCTACAAGGCCTCGCTGCAGGCGATGTGCCTGGAGAAGCTCGACGCCGCGAAGTACCAGGAGCGGATCGCGCTCTGCGCCCAGTTCCTCGTCGACAACCAGTGCGCCAACGGCCAGTGGGCCTACGGCAACATGACGCAGTCGACCCAGAAGTCGGTCGCCGCGGCCGATCCCGTGCCGGCCGTCGAGACCCCCGGCAAGCCGGCGCCGAAGCCCAAGCTTCCGAAGGTGCAGATCCAGCGGACCGGGGAGGGCCCCGACAAGGGCGACAACTCGAATTCGCAGTACGCCGCGCTCGGCCTGCGCGCCTGCCACGACGCGAACGTGATCGTGCCGAAGGAGGCCGTCGAGCGCGCCATCAAGGGCTGGGCGGCCACGCAGTTCGGCGCGGCGCGCAAGGACAACAAGGTGGCGAGCGGCGGCGGCAAGGTCGAGGGCTGGGGCTACAAGGCCTCGGGCGAGGACGACCGGGGCGTGTACTGGGCGATGACGGCCGGGGCGGCGGGCAGCCTGGTGATCCACAACCATCTGCTGGGGAAGAGCTGGAAGAACGACGCGCTGGTGAAGGCGGGCCTGCAGTGGATGACCGAGAACTACAAGATCGACCCGACCGATGAGTACGGCCTCTACGCTCTCGAGCGCTTCGGCATCCTGTACGGAACCGACGTGATCGGGGCGCACAAGTGGTATCCGGCCGGCGCCGGCGCGCTCATCAACGCGCAGAAGCCCGACGGCTCCTGGAGCCAGGACTCCGAGGAGTGGCACGGGAAGGTCTGGGACACCTGCTTCGCGATCCTCTTCCTCCGCAAGGCGACGCGGCCGCTCGTGGCCAGCGGCGTCATGCAGAGGTAGCGGTGCGGGTCACCTTCATCTTCTGGCTGCCGCTCGCGCTCAGCGTCGTCGGCACGGCCTACTTCCTCTTCTTCACCGAGGAAGACCGGAAGTGGAAGGCGCTGATGACGGCGCTGACGGTCGCGTCCCTGATCCTGCAGTTCGGCTTCACGTTCCAGGTCCACTTCGCGATCCCGGCCGTCCTCCAGCTGATCGTCTGCGTCTGGACGATCATCTACTGGAAGCTCGACCAGTAACGCGAATCACGAATCACGAATTAAGAATCACGGGAGTGGGGAGCAGGTGACGCGGACCCGGCGATGGATCCTGGGCGCCCTGGTCGTTTCCGGAGTGCTGGGCGGCGCGCTCGGCGCGATCGGATACCTGGCGGTCTGGAAATACGAGCGCAACTTCGTCGGACGGAGCGAGGCCCAGGTGATTTCCGCTCTGGGAACTCCCGCGTACGACAGCCGGTCGTCGAACCAGGACGGTCGTCGTACCTACACGCTGGGCTGGTCCAACTTCGCCGGATCGCGGCTGGGACTGGAGTTCACCGACGGTACCGTGACGCGTCAGTGGCACGGCAGCAGGTAGGGCCCATCACTTCCCTTCGGCCGCCCAGCGCTTCATGAGGGCGATGTTGTCCTCGAGGGTCTTGCGCGCGGCGGGCTCCTTCTTCTCGGCCAGGTAGACCGCCATGTCGCTGTCGTACATCGCGGGAGACTCGAAGCCGCGGTCGCCCGTCTCCTTCATCCACGCGTCGAGGCGCGCGCGCAGGTCCTTCAGGACCTCGGGTTGGACGTCCGCCAGGTTCTTCGTCTCGAAGGGGTCCGCCTCCAGGTCGTAGAGCTCCTCCGGGGCGCGCTCGGGGGCGAAGAGCAGCTGTTCGGGCAGGCCCTTGAGCTCACCGGAGCCGTGCAGCTCGCGCAGGCGGCGCAGCGTCGGCTTGCCGTCCTTGTACTGGTTAGGCTGCAGGTGCGGGCGCTTCGGGAAGAAGTTGCGGATGTACTTCCATTTCGACGTCCTCACCGAGCGCAGCCGCTCGACCGTCTCGTCGCAGCGGTCCCGCGCCGCGAAGACCGCGTCGCGCGCCTGGTAGTCCTTCGCGAGGATGTCCTTCGCCCGCATGGGGGCGGGGATCGCGACGCCCGCCGCCGCCAGCGTCGCCGCCGCGAGGTCGATGTGCTCGACCAGGTCGGTCCGCGTCGCGTTCGCCGCGACGCCCGGCCCGCGGACGATCATCGGGATGTGCAGACCCTCGTCGTAGAGGAACTGCTTGCCGCGCGCGTGGCTGATCCCGTGGTCCGTGATGAAGAACACCAGCGTCTTCGCGGCGTCGACCGTCTTGAGGATCTCGCCGACCTGCAGGTCCGTGTAGCGCACGGCGTCGAGGTAGTTCGCCCAGTCCCGCCGGATCACCGGGTCGTCGGGATAGTAAGGCGGGAGCTTCACGACGTCCGGCGAAGTCAGCGTGACGAGCGCCTTCTTCACGGCCTCCGACAGGCCCCGGCCGTCGCGGTGCTTCCCGCCGTGCAGCTGCACCTGCGTGAACGACGGCCCGTCGCTCCCGCCGTAGATCGCCGGGTCCCACTCGAAGTTGTAGTCGGTCTTGCCCTGGGCTTTCGTCGCGGGCCAGGAGGTGATCGACGTCCGATAGCCCGCCTTCCGAAGGAGCGCGGGGACGGTCTCGACGCCCTCCGGCAGCCGGATCTTCTCGGCGCCGCGGCCGCTGCGGTGCTGGTGCGCGCCGATGGAGGTCTGATAGCAGCCGGTGATCAGCGCCGAGCGGCTCGGGGAGCAGACGGGGGCGGTCGTGTACGCCCGCGTGAAGCGCGTGCCCTCGCGCGCGAGGCGGTCGAGGTTCGGCGTCTCGATGGTCTTCTCGCCGTAACAGCCGAGGTTCGCCGACATGTCGTCGACGACGATCCAGAGGATGTCGGGACGGTCGGAAGCCCCGCCACCCAGAAGCGCCAGCGCCAGCAGCAGTCGAATCATGGATATGGAACCCGGGCGCGGGACGTCGGGAGTCGGACAAACGGAGGCATGCTGATCGTCTTGCTCCTCTCCGTGCAGGATCCCGCCGACCTGGTCCGGAAGGCCGCGGAGTCCGGCTATGAGGTGACCTACAAGCGCCTGGTCGCGCTGGGCGCGACGGAGCTCGCGGCGAGCCTCAAGAAAGCCGTGTTCTGCGGCGACTGCCGCGACGGGAAGAGCAAGTGCCCGGACTGCGAGGGCCGGGGACGTCGCGACCTCCCTTGCGCGCGCTGCAAGGGTGTCGGACGCCACAAGCCCGAGGGCGGCGTGGTGGGGGACGTCGACGTCACCGTGAAGTGCCGCAACTGCGACGGCCTGAAGGTTTTCAAGAACGCGGGCTGTCCCGGCTGCGGCCGGTCGGGGCTCGCGGCCTGCGGGACCTGCCTGGGCAGCCCCTGGCGGGACCGTCACTGCGCGGCGAAAGAGTGCCGGCTGGGCAAGGTGCCCTGTCCCGACTGCAAGGGAAAGGGCAGGATCCAGCCGGCCTGCGGGGTCTGCTCGGGCGAAGGCCGCGTCCAGGCGCTGGGCGCGGCGGGGAACGCGAACGTCAGCGTGAAGTGCCGGGGCTGCGAGGGCAAGGGCCGCGCGTCCGCGGAGCAGCCCTGCGCGACCTGCGCCGGAAAGCCCGAGGGGCTGGGCCGCGTGCGCTGCGAGGGGAAGGGCTTCACGCTGAAGCTGGAGTCTTGCTCTCCCTGCGCGGACTGCTCCAGGACGGGCCTCCGAATTCTTCCGTAAACCCGCGAGGGGGCTCGAGGCATTAGGTAGTCATGATGCCTCTCAGCCGCCGCGACTTCCTCCTGACGTCCGCCGCCCTCGCGGCCGCCCAGGCCGTCCCGCCGTCCGAAAAGATCCACGTGGCCGTCGTCGGGATGCGCGGGCAGGGCAACTCCCTGCTGCGGACGTTCGCGGCGCAGAAGGACGTCGTGATCACCCACCTCTGCGACCTCGACCCCAAGGTGCTGGAGCAGCGGGCGGGCGAGCTGGAGAAGGCGGGGCTCGGCAAGCCCAAGCTGCACAAGGACTACCGGGAGCTGCTCGACGACAAGGAGCTGCACGCGGTGGTGCTGGGCACGCCGGACCACTGGCACGCGATCCCGACGCTGAACGCGTGCGCGGCGGGGAAGGACGTCTACGTGGAGAAGCCCGACGGCCACAACATCCTCGAAGGGAAGGCGATGGTGGCGGCGTCGCGGAAGCACGCGCGGATGGTGCAGATGGGCACGCAGTCGCGGAGCGCGCCTTTTCTCAAGGACGCGGCGAAGTTCGTCGCGGACGGCGGGATCGGGAAGGCGATCTTCGCGAAGGCCTGGGAGACGGCGAAGCAGGCGCCGATCCCGCGGGTGGCCGATTCGGAGCCGCCGGCGGGGGTGGACTACGACCTCTGGCTGGGGCCGGCGCCGAAGCGGCCGTTTAACAAGTACCGCTACCACGGGCACTGGCGCTGGTTCTTCGATTACGGCTCGGGCGACCTGGGCAACGACGGCGTCCATCGCCTCGACTACGCCCGCTGGGTGCTGGGGGTCACGGAGCATCCGACGGCCGTCAGCGCGGCGGGGGGGAAATTCTACTTCGACGACGCGCAGGAGTGGCCGGACACGCTGATGGTGACGTACGAGTACCCCGGCAAGGTGCTGCAGTACGAGATGCGGATCTGGTCGGAGCCGCGCCTGCACGACCAGGGCGAAGGCGCGGCGATCTACGGCGACAAGGGCTGGGTGCTCGTGAATAATTCGACGTGGAAGGCGTTCGACGGCGACGGGAAGGTGATCGCGGAGGGCGGCGACAAGACGGCGCTGGGCGCCCACGTGCGCAACTTCCTCGACGCCGTGAAGAGCCGGAAGCGGGAGGACCTCAACCAGGAGATCGCGCAGGGCCACGTCTCGAGCGTGCTCTGCCATGCGGGGAACATCGCCTGGCGCACCGGCAAGAAGCTGCGCTTCGACGCCGCGACCGAGACCTTCGACGACGCCGAGGCGAACAAGTACCTCGGCCGCGAGTACCGGACCGGCTACGAATTGCCCAAGGTCTAGGTCACCGGAAGGCGAGACCGAATCGACGACTTGGGCTTCACCGCGTCATCGCCCGGCCGAGCGCTCAGATCAGATAGAGGTGCCCCCCCTGACGATGGGGCGATGTTGAGCACAATTAGAGAGTGGAATCCTGACAGTTAGTCTGTGAGGACGACACGTGAAATGTGGGCAACTAACAGTTGCACTTCGTGCGTACCCCTACCTCCTGGAACTGAAGCTAGACCAAGCGGACGCCGATAGCGAAGTGAATCAAGCTCAGGGCTACGAAGAGGATGACTCTCCACTTGGTTGGATTCCACACAAGGAAGAATCCGAAGATGAGCCCCAACAAGGATGTGGGGATCAGGAAGTCGAAGGTCCACGCCGCACCCTCCGCTAACCCCTCCGTCCATGGCTTCCCCCAAGTTCTCCAGTTACCATACCGAGGGGCAATCAGTATCCAGGATAGGTACAGAAACACCCATCCGCCGGCCCAGAGACGCGGCATTACTACTGCAGGTTCGCTCTTCATTACAGTATGCGCCATACGCCCACTCGAAGACCAAAGCACCAGCCATTAGTGTAATGGATCTTGCCCCTCCGCACTGTCCTCCTCCCCGAAACGCATACCCAGTTTTTGACCTGAAATTGTGCCGATAATCACCCCCCCCGAAGTGCCTTGGGCGTCCCGTCGAACGTGCTGCTGAGGCGGTTCCTGACCGGAGGAGCGGGTGAATCGGCTCGGCTCTGAGCCGCTGCCTGGGATAGAATCCCCGGCTTGAGACATCACGATCTGGACGCGGCCCGAGCCGCGGCGATGCTGCTGGGCGTCTTCTTCCACGCGTCGATCTCGTTCATGGCCACGCCCCTCGGCTGGGCGGTGTACGACCGCTCGACGTCCCCCGCCGTCGACGCCTTCACGTTCGTCAGCCACGCCTTCCGCATGCCCGTCTTCTTCCTGCTCTCGGGCTTCTTCTCCCGGCTGCTCGTCGAGAAGCGCGGGCCGAACGACTTCCTCAAGCAGCGCCTGAAGCGCCTGGGCGGTCCGCTGCTGCTCTTCTGGCCGCCGCTCGCCGCCTCGTTCTACTTCCTGTGGGGCTGGGGCCGCTCGCTACCGGATCAGCCGCGCCCGGTCGCGGGCGGGCTCGAGGTCCCCGAGAACCTCTTCATCGCGTCGCCGGCCCACCTCTGGTTCATCTACTACCTGCTCCTCATCGCGCTCGGCACCTTCTTCGTCGCCCGCGTCAAGGTCGCGCCCTGGATGGACCGGGTCGTCCGACCCTGGCTGCTCGTGCCGGCGACGGCCGTCGCGCTCCTCCCGATGCGCACGTTCGAAATCGAGACGCCGATCACCTTCGTGCCGGACGTCCGCATCCTCGGGTTCTACGCGATCTTCTTCCTGGCGGGCTGGGTCCTGCATCGACGTCCCGAGCGGATCGCGGGCTTCGGGAAGCATCTGATCGTCCGGGCGCTCTTCGCCGGCGGGGTCCTGGCGGCGATCGTCCCGCTGGCCGAGCGCATGGGCCCGGAGCGGCGGCTCTTCGGGATGTCGCATGTCGCCGGCTGCGCGCTGCTCGCGATCTTCGCGTGGACGCTCGTGGGCCTCTTCATCGGGCTCTTCGTCCGCTTCATGTCGCGCGAACGGGCGTGGGTGGCCTGGCTCTCCGACGCCTCCTACTGGGTCTATCTGGTCCACCTCCCGCTCTGCGTGCTGCTGCAGGTCTGGGTCGCCCGCTGGCCGGTGTGGGGGCCGCTCAAGTACGCGCTCGTGTCGCTCGGGACGCTCGCCGTCTGCCTCGCCACCTACCGGGTCGGGGTGCGATACTCATGGCTGGGACGGCTGCTCAACGGCCCCCGGAAGCCGGTAACTGTAGCCCCGGTTCCGGCGCGAATATAAGATGTCGGCGCTTCGATGAAAATCCGCGTGATCGTCCCCGCGTCGGCCGGGAACACCGGCTCGGCGTTCGACTCCCTGGGCCTCGCCTACGGCCTCCACAACGAGGTCGTCGCGGAGACGGACCGGCCGGCGGAGGTGGTCGTCGAGGGCGAAGGCGCCGACCTCCTCAAGGGGGGCGAGCCGAACCTGGTGCACCACGCCTACGCGCGCTTCACGGAGTCGACGGGCAAGGCCGTCCCGCCGCACCGGCTGACGCTGATCAACAAGATCCCGTTCGGCCGCGGGCTGGGCAGCTCCGCCGCGGCGATCGTGGGCGGGTTGATGGTCGCCGACGCCCTGTGCGGCACGAAGCTGGGCCCCGAGGGCATCCTGAAGCTGGCGCTGCCGATGGAAGGGCATCCCGACAACGTGGCGCCCGCGATCTACGGCGGCTTCGTCCTGACGGTGCTGGACGCGGGGGACGTCAACGGCCCCTTCACGGTCGTGCCGATGAAGGCTCCGGCGGACTGGAAGGCCGTGCTCTACGTGCCGGACCTGATCATCCCGACGAAGCAGGCGCGGGCCATCCTGCCGAAAGAGGTGCCGCGGGCGGACGCGGTCTACAATCACAGCCGGGTGGGGCTGCTGGTCGCGGCGCTGTCGCAGGGGCGAGGCGAGCTTCTCCGGGTCGCCATGCAGGACCGCCTGCACCAGCCGTACCGCGCGAAGATCTTCCCCGAGATGCCCGCGCTGATCGAGGCGGGGATCGCGGGCGGGGCGTGGGGGGCGTGCCTGTCCGGGGCGGGCTCGGCGATCCTGGCGATCGCCTCGACGGCCCGGGCGGCGGCGGCGGCCGACGCGATGCGCGACAAGGCGCGGGAGCTGCGCTGCCCGGGGCGAACGCTGATCTTGGATATCCCCGCGCGCGGCGCGCGGGTAGAATGATCTAGGCGTTTCGAGAGAAAGGAACCGGATTGGCTGCCAAGCGCAAGCTGAAGAAAATCCCGGTCGGCAGTTCCTCCGAGTCCGGCCACATCAATCCGCGCCGGCGCTATCGGGTGCGGATCGAAGGGACCTGGTACGAGGGCACGTTCTCGAAAAAGTGGTTCGGCTGGTGCTTCGAAGGCGGGGGCCTTTCCGGCACGCAGCTCAACCTGATCGACCAGGTCTACGAGATCGTCGAGGAGCGGCCGGACAAGAAGCCGATGCGCCGGACGTCGCCCCCCCCGCCGCCGCCCCCGGCAAAACCCTAGCGAGGACAATTCTTCCCGGGATATTTGTCCGGGAGGCCCGGACAAATATCCCGGGAAGAATTGTCCGCTAATTCGCGAACAGCTGGGTCCAGTAGTGGCCGTAGACGTCGCCGGGCGGGCCCGCCTGGTAGCCCACCCCGGTCCTCCGCCACGCCGGCTCCTCGATGTTGGCGCGATGCCCCGGCGAGGCGATCCAGCCGTTGAAGACGTTGAACGGCGACCCGGGACCTCCCGCCGCGTTCTCCGCGACCCTCGTCGCCATCACCCCGCAGAACAGCGCCCGGTCGGCCGGCCCGTGCCCTTCCGGATTCACGTGCGCGACGAACGCGTGGACGTCGCCGCGCATGTGCCGGCTGTGCCCGCGCGCGCAACGCCGCAGCCCTTCGTCCTTCACGAGGGGGACGAGGCCCATCGACGCCCGGTGCTGGTTCACCAGGACGACCACCTGGTCCTCGTAGGACAGCGTGCCCGCGTCGTCGGTGATCCAGTCCAGCGGGTGGCCGTTTTCGTACGTGAGCGTCGCCCCCGACTGTCCCGCCGGCGGGGCCGGGTGCCGCTCGATCCCGGCGAGGACGTCGACGTCCTCCTCCGACGAGTCGCCGCAGGCGGGGAGGAGCACGGAGAGCGCCAGGAGCGTCCGTCGCACCCCGGGCGGATGCGACGGGTCGGCCGCCGTTACGCGCGAGTATCCTCGCGCTACTCCTTGAGCTTGGCCTCCGCCAGCTCGACGAAGGCGGGCGCGTCCTTGCACTCCTTGACGATGAGCTCGCAGAGCCGCTTGGCGGACGACGGATCCTTCGCGGCGCCTTTGAGGCGGTCGACGCCCTTCGTCGCCGCGGCGGCCGGCTTCTCCAGCTCGGTGCCTTTGACTTCCTTCGACAGCGCGCTCACGATCCCGGCGGCCTCGTCGAACTTGGCGTCCTTGCAGAGGTCGGCCGCCTCCTTGATCTTGGCCTGGCCGCTTTCGACGGCTTTCCCGCGCAGCTCTTCGATCTTGTCCTTGGAGTCGGAGAAGCCGCGGGCGGTCTCGGCGGTCTTGGCGGCCTTGAACACCGCCGCGATCTTGCCGGCGTCGAAGTCCTTGGCCGCCTGCTCGGCGACCTTGGCGAGCTTCTTCTCGACGTCCGGCGGCACGCGGAGGAGGGGATTCTTCAGGACGGCGTCGAGGTCGGCCTTGAACTTGGCCTCGTCGCGGAAGCCGCTGGTGCCGCTGATGAACTTGCCGTCGGGCGTGGCGTAGGCGAAGAACGGCAGGATGTTGCCCTGGACCTGGCTGAGGATCTTCTGGGAATTGCCGTCGGGGCTGTCGATGTTCACTTTGACGCAGATGAACTTGGAGGACAGGATCGCGTTGATCTCGGCCGCGGGGAGCACACGGCTCTCCATCGCCTTGCAGTTCCCTCAGGCTTCGCGGCCCGCGTCGATGACCAGCGGCTTGCCTTCCTTGGCGGCGAGCGCCACGGCGTCGGCGTACTTGGTCATCCAGACGGCCTCTTTCTTGTCCGCCTGGGCCGCGAGCAGGATCAGCGAGACGGCGGTCGACAGCATTCCAGCCTCTTTCTAATGTGAACCCTTAGAAGTAGCTTAGGCCCCCTCAGGCCAAAGTCAAGGCGATCCCGGGAGAGAGGCGGAGGGTGTCGGCATACTCGAGGTGCAGCACGCGGCGGGGGGCGGGGCCGACGGCCTTCACCGAGGCGTGGATCAGGAGCGGCCGCATCGCCAGGACGGCGCCGCGCCCGGCCAGGCAGGTCGTCGACGTCCCTTCCCGCGCCCGCCGGAAGACGTCCTCGTCGGACAGCACGCCGTCGGCGTGGGACCCCGGGATCACGCGCAGCGGGCCGTTGTCGGGGGTCGACGCGTCCAGGTGGATCCGCAGCGCCGTGATCCGGCGGAGCGCCCAGGCGGGCGCGTGCGCGTAGAGGATCCCGTCTTTTTCGGACCAGGGTCCCCACTCGGGCGAGTCCAGGCGGCGCTCCAGCGGCAGCGTCGTGTCCTGGTGCCAGGTGGCCAGCCAGTTGCGCGCGCCCGACTTCTCGAAGAGCGTGGCCCGGTACGGCACGCCGCCGCCCGCGAGGGAAACGAGATCCCGTCGCCGGGCGAACGCGGCGACGGCCGGATTCCGCATGAGATGCCGCGCGCCCGCCCGACCTCCATTCTTCCCCAGCGAGGCCAGGAGGACGTCGCAGTCCTTCGCGGAAAGCGCGCCCTCGACGATCTCGAATCCCGCGGCGTTCATCCCGGTCGAAATGATATCTTTTCCCCCATGAACGAGCTCACGCCCGCCATCTTCGCGGAGATCTGGACGTCGACCAAGGCCGAGAAGAAAATGGACGATCCGGATCTCGCGCGGATGCAGAAGTTCATGGTCATGCACGAGGACCTGCACGGGCTCTGGGACCAGCTCGCCGCCGATCCCACCACGAACCTCGAGGTGGACGGCGAGAACATGATGCTGCACATCGCGATGGACGCGGCGACCGAGGGCGCGCTCGAGGCGGGGCAGCCCGAGGGCCTGCGGGGCCTCTTTCAGGCGCTCACCACCGCCGGCTTCGATCCCGGCCAGGCCTTCCACGTCCTCCAGCAGGCGATGATGCACGAGTTCCTGATCGCGGCGGAGAAGGGACAGGAGATGAGCCTCGACCTGCTTCTGAACCGCGCGACGGACTACGTCGGCCAGGCGATGCGCCAGGGACCCGGCGGGGAACCGGACTCGGACCCGGAACCGAAGCCGGGCGCCTGATGTTCAACGAGATCCTAGTCGGGCGCCTTCTAGGATCTTGGCTCTAGGTTCTAGGCTCTACTTCCGCTGATTCCAGTAGATCTTCACGTTCTTCGTCGAGCGGCCGACGCCCACGATGTCGATCTTGCCGTCCCCGTCGAGGTCGGCGCAGATCGCGTCCTCGCAGCCGAGGCCCTTCTCGTCGAGGACCTTCTTCTCCCACTCCTTGCCCGCCTCGTCCTTGGGGTGGAAGATGTAGACCACGCACTCCTCCTTCTTGCCTTCGGGCACGCCGCGGAAGCCGACGACGAGGGAGTCGACGCCCGTCCCCGTCAGGTCCGCCGCCCAGAGCGCGTGGCCGCCCTTGTGGTTCTCGACGAGCATCTTGCGCACCCACGGCTCGGGCGCCTTCGGGCTCTCGACGTAAACCGCGGCCGAGTGGCCGTGCCAGGGCTCGATCGTGGCGACGTAGCGCCGGCCGCCCGGCAGCCTGCCGATCTTGACCTCGCCGCCGCCCTTCTTGATGGGGTCGCCGTCGCCGATCTTCGTCTTCGCCCACTTGCCGTCGGCGCCGCGCTTCAGGATGAAGATCCCCTCCAGGCCGGCCAGCAGGATCTCGTCCGTCTTGTCGCCGTCGAGGTCCGCCGGCCAGAAGTTGTGCGTGATGTGCAGCTCGTTCTGCACCACCTCGCGCGTCCAGGCGCCCGTGAACGGGTCCGCCGGCCGTTTGAGCAGGAACAGCAGCGCGCCCGCGCCTTCGCCGGGCTTCGCGTCGCGCCCGTGCAGCGTCTTGCAGGCGAACTCGGGCTTGCCGTCGATCGTCACCGCGCGGAACCGGTGCATCGTCGGCTCCTCGTCGAGCCGGATCGGCGTCCACGGCTTCTCCAGGTCGTCCGGCCGCTTCAGCAGCCAGACCGAGCCGCCGCTCTTCGTGTCCGACGGCCGCCAGTCCGCCCCCAGCAGGAGCTCGGTCTTGCCGTCGCCGTCGACGTCCATCGCCTGCACGCACACGGGCAGCTTGGGCGTGCCCGCCACCACCGTCCGCCGCTTCCAGGTCGGATTCTCGTACCAGAGCACCTGGTCGGGCTGCTCGGTGACGACGACGACGTCCGGCTTCCCGTCGGCGTTGATGTCCGCGATCGTCAGCGCGTAGCCGACGCCGGCGTCGGGGTCGATCGTCTGCTCCTTGAAGTCCTGGGCCAGCCCTTCGGCGGGGCTCAGGGCAAGCAGCGCGAGGAGGAAGAGCGTCATCGGGTTCTCCATTTCGTGGAATAGGCAGTCTTTATACGTTTCCGGGCCGGAGCGCGCTACCTGATCTTGAATCGCATGGAGATTCCAGCCTGGCTTGAATCTCCAGCGCGTTGGAGATTCTAGCCAGGCTGGAATCTCCATTCCGCTACTTGATCTTGAGGAGCTCCTTCTCGGTCCAGGGCTCCTCGCGGTCCTCGACCTCCCGCTTGATCCGGCGGACGACGTCGATCGTCACCGCCGGGGCCTGGTGCCCCCACTCGCGCCGGATGAACGTGAGGACCTCGGCGATCTCGTCGCTGGACATGTTGAGGACGGCCGGCATCTCGAAGCCGCCGTAGAGCTTGCCGTCGACGTGGATCGGCCCCACGAGGCCGTTCAGCACGACGCGGACGAGGCGGTCGGGCGGGCCGAGGACCCACTCCGAGTCCACCAGCGGCGGCGCCTTGCCGTCCTGCCCGAGCCCGGAGCGCTGGTGGCAGGCCGCGCAGGACGCGGCGAACTGCCGGCGCCCCCGGTCGTAGAGCGTCCGCTCCTCCGCCGTGAGCGGCGCCGCGCGCGGCGGCTCCGGCTCGGCGGCGTACGCGGGCCAGGCCGCCCGCGCCAGCGACCGCACCTTCTCGTCCTCCGCGAACGCCAGCTTCAGCAGCGCCGGCGACTTCGCCAGCTTCAGCGCCGCGAGAGGCTCCAGCAGCGCCCGCTGGCGCCAGAGGGCGGACGTCGACTGGCACGCGACGAGCTCGAGCAGCTCCGCGAGGCGGGCAGGGGAGGTCGACGTCCTCTTCGCGATCCGCCCCAGCAGCGCGGCGCGGCCGGGAGCCTCGAGCTCCCACTCCTCGCTCGCCATGAGGCGCTCGAGGAGGTCGAGCTCCAGGTCCTTCAGCTTCTCGTCCGGCACCGCCGGGTCCTTCGTCGCGGCGGCGAGGAGGGCGTCGAGCGGCGAGAGGGGGCCGGTCGACGTCCGCAGCACCTCGACGAGGGGCGCGAGCGCGGCCGGCGCCTTGTCCAGGACGGCCGGATCGAAGTCCAGGCGGGCCTCGAGGACGAAGAGCGCGTGGAGCGCGGCGCGCGCGTCGGCGCCGACGGCCAGCGCCTTGAGCGCGGGCGTGGCGGCCGCGTCCTTCTTCTCGACGAGCAGGCGCTGGGCGGTGTCGCGGACCCAGCCGTTCGGATGGGCGAGCGCCTTCACGAGGTCGGGCGTCTTCGCGAGCGGCGGCGGCTTCGGGATCGGACGCCCGTCCTGGACGACCCGCCAGATCCGGCCCTGGTCGAGCGGCTTCTCGAGGCCGCGCTCGAGGATCTGCTTGCGGAGGAAGCTCGTGACGAAGGCCTTGTGCTGCAGGATCCCGCGGTAGAGGTCGGCGATGTAGAGGCAGCCGTCGGGGCCCGTCCCGAGCTGGACCGGCCGGAAGCGCTCGTCGGTCGAGGCGAGGAACTCGGCCCCGTCGTAGGCGTTGCGCGCGCCCTTCTCGTCGAGGAAGACCCGCTTGACGAGGTTGCCCGCGGGCTCGCAGAGGAACGCGCCGCCTTCGGAGAACTGGTCCCCGCGATAGACGTGCGGCGCGCACGCGGCCGTGCAGCGCGCGAGGCGGCCGTCCTCGCGCAGCGTGCCCTTCTGGTAGCCGCGGTTGACGCCGGGATTCACCCGCGCCGGCCAGACCGTCTGGTCCTTCAGGATCTGCGCGTTCGCGCCCGCGACTTTGCCCGCGTGCGCTTCGGGCCGCCAGCAGGGCATCAGGTCGCCGCGGAGGAAGTCGCTGTTCGAGTTCGTGTACAGCCGGCCCAGGTCGTCCTGCGTGATGCCCCACTGGCCGCGCGCGCGCGTCTCGCCGCGCAGCCACTGGCCCTCGTGCCGCCGGTAGCGCTTGCCCGTGTCGGCGCTGTAGATCCAGTTGTCGACGGCCCGCAGCAGCCCGTTCGCGATGTGCTCCGGATTGCCGCGGCCGCAGTAGGCGGGATCGACGACCTCCTTCACGTCGCAGCGGAGGTCGCCGTCGAGGTCCCGGCAGAAATACAGGCCGGGCGGCTCGCAGACCAGGACGCCGCCGTCCACGATCGCGATCGCGCGCGGCAGCACCAGCTTGTCGAGGAAGGGCGTCGAGCGGTCGATCTTGCCGTCGCCGTCGACGTCCTCCAGCACCACGACGCGGCCGACGGGATCGGGCTCGCCGCGGGCGTCGACGTCCGGCATGTAGCCGCGCATCTCGACGACCCAGAGCCGGCCGGCGGGGTCCCACGCGAACGCGACGGGGGCGACGACGTGGGGCTCGGCGGCGACGAGCTCGACGCGGAATCCCGGCGCGACCTTGAACGTTTTGAGCTCATCCGCGGCGGAAAGGGCGGGCGAGGGCGGGATGGGGAAGGAGGGGGGGAGCTGCGTTTCTCCTTTCTTGTCGCCCTGCTGGAAGGCGAGCAACAGGGTGAAGCAAAGAAGCATTCTTCATTATACTTAGCCCGTCGCGGACAAAGATTCCCGGGAGTTTTGTCGTCCGACAAAACTCCCGGGAGGATTTGTCCATGGACCTCGGGATTCGCGATCGCGTGGCGCTGGTGCTGGGCGCGAGCAAGGGCATGGGGCGGGCCTGCGCGGAGGCGCTGGGGCGCGAGGGATGTCGCCTGGCCGTGGTGGCGCGCGACGTCCGCGGCCTCGACGAAGCCTGGCCGGGCGGCGGCGTGCTGAAGCTCGCGGGCGACGCGACGTCCGACGCGGATCGCCAACGGATCGTCGCGGAGACGGCGGCCGCGTACGGGCGGATCGACATCCTCCTGAACAACTGCGGCGGGCCCAAGCCGGGCGGCTTCGGGGCGCCGTTGACGGCGGCGGATTGGGCGGAGGGCGTCGAGCGCGCCCTGCTCCAGGTCGTGAAGTGGACGGAGGCGGCCGTGCCCCACATGAAGGGCTGGGGGCGGGTCGTGAACATCGTGTCGACGACGGTGAAGCAGTCGAACGACGACCTGCTGATCTCCGATTCGGTGCGGCCGGGCGTGATCGGCTACGCGAAGGCGGCGTCGCGCGCGCTGGCGCCGAAGGGGATCACGATCAACTCGATCCTGCCCGGGCTGATCCGCACCGACCGCGCGATGGAGCTCGCGGAGATCCGCGCGAAGAAGGAGAACATCTCGATCGACGACGCCCTGCGCGCGCGGTCGGCGGAGATTCCCGCGGGACGGCTCGGCGAGCCGGAAGAGGTCGGCGAACTCGCGGCGTTTCTATGCTCGGCCGCCTACATCACGGGGACGTCGATCGTCATCGACGGCGGCCTCACCCGGGCGCTCTAGCTCTTCTTCAGCGGGTTGTAGCCGAAGCGGGCCTTGAGCTGCTGCCAGGTGCTGAGGCCTTCCTTGGACCAGCGGTTGGTCTTGAGGCCCACGAGGTCGAAGCGGCTGTCGCGGATGATCTGGCCGGCCTTCTGGCGGAGCTCCGAGAGCGGCTTGTTGTACTGCTCGACCTTGTCCATCCAGCCGGGCTCGCCGATCTCGCAGACGAGGATGTTGACGAGGGCGCTCGTCTCGACCTCCGTCAGCAGGTAGCAGCCGAGGATGGGGGCGGTGCCGAAGACCTTGCGGGAGAGCTTCTCGGGCGTCTTGAGCTCCTTGGTGGCGGCGAAGCAGACGCGGACGTCCCGGGCCAGCAGGTAGGTCCGGTGCAGGAGCGTGGCGGCGCTCTTGACGGCCTTGCCGATGGGGCCGGTGAGGGCGGCGGTGCCGCTGAAGAAGCCGCCCGCGGAGACCGCGGCGTGGGTCAGGTTGACGCTGCCCTTCACCAGGTTTTCGTTCCGCAGCATGGAGAGGACTTCGCCCATCGCGGTGATGGCCGCGCGGGGGTCGCCGGCGCGGACCGCGAACTTGGCGCCCTCGGCGGCGTGCTTGTCCCACTGGTTCTTGATCGCCTTGCCGAAGTTCCAGAGCGCCTGGGCGGCGCTGGAGATCATCGCGAGCGGAGGCAGGACTTCCAGGACGTCGTTCACCTTCTCGAGCACGCCGTTGACGCCCTGCGCGCAGAGGTTGAAGGCGTCGGGCATCGACGTGTTGCCCACGACCGTGCCGATCAGGCTCCGGACGTCCTGCTGGATCACGGGCATCGTCTTGATCTGGATCGGGTCCGGCTTGGCGAAGGTGGGGCCGGAGGTCGCGCCGCTTTTCGCGAGCCCGATGTCCGTCTTCAGCGCGCGGACGTCGTTGCCCATCATGCCGAGGAACGCCGACAGCGCGGTCCCCTTGAACGACAGGCGCGTGCCCGAGAAGGTCTCGCGCAGCAGCTGGTCGCGTCGCTCGCGCAGGGCCGCGAAGGCCTGCGACTCGTCGGCTCCGGGCATGGTGCTCTCCTAGCGGGCGCCCGCGGTGGAAGGATGTCCGAGATTCGGCCAGATTTCCTTGCGGTAGAGCTCGAGGGCCGACTTGATGACCTTGCGCGCCTCGGCGGCGCCTTTGAGGGGCCCGACGTCCGCCATCTTGCCCTCGAGCGACTTGTAGTCCTTGAGGAACTGCTTGATCTCGCGGAAGCGGTGCGGCGGGAGGTCCGCGATGTCGTTGACGCCGGCGAATTCGGGGTCGTCGACGGACACCGCGATCAGCTTATCGTCGCGGCCCGCGTCGTCGGTCATCGTGATCACCCCGATGGGCCGGCCGCGCATGATGCAGAGGGGCACGACGGCCTCCTGGCAGAGGATGAGGACGTCGAGCGGATCCCCGTCGCCGCAGTAGGTGCGGGGCAGGAAGCCGTAGTTGGCGGGGTAATGCATGGCGCTGTAGAGGACGCGGTCGAGGCGCAGGAGGCCGGTCGACTTGTCGAGCTCGTACTTGCACTTGCTGCCGTACGGCACCTCGATCACGCAGTGGAACTGCTTCTCGGGATGCTCGCCGGTCGCGACGTCATGCCAAGGATTCATGAGGACCCTCCGTACCCGGTCAAGGACAAGGTCAAGGTCAGGGGGCGATTCCCCCCGCGTCCCCGCCGGGGGGGGCGACCGCTCCTGTCCCTGAACCTGTTCCTGTTCCTGTCGCGGGAAGAATATCCCCCGTGAGGGGCTTTGTACACGCCTTCCGGCGCTCGACGACGCGGCCGATCCAGAAAGCGAGAACCGGGACGAGCATGGCGAGCGCGCCGAGCAGCGCGGCGGCGGTCTGCTGGCCGCGGATGAGGGCGCGGACCGGCAGTAGCGCCAGCGGGACGACGCAGTCGTCCAGCAGGCGCGCGGACAGATCCGCGTGCGTGCCGGACGTGCGGTCGAGCGCCGTGAAAAAGCCGTCCTTCGCGGACGCGACGCCCGCCTTCTCCGCGCTGTCGTGGACGGCCTTGTCCACGAGCTTCGCGGCCACCAGGCGCAGGGCCGCGCCGAGGAGGGCGTCGACGACCTCCGACCTCCCGAGCCCCAGGCGCGCCTGGGCCTGGGCGTTCCAGGTCGCGACGAGGCCGTCGACGACCTCCCCCCGGGCTTTCGCGAGGCGGCCGTAGAAGGCGGGGACGTCGAGCGTCGCCTTCCCGTCGACGTACGCGGTCAGGGCTTCCTCGGGCGCGTTCCGGAGTTTGAGGTCGAGCCAGGCGACGCCGGCGGAGACGCAGCCGGCGGCGCGGAGGAGGGGACCTTCGCGGAAGGCCGGGTCGGCGACGGCCCGGCGGGTGCCGCGCCAGGTGCCCTCGCAGCCGCCGACGGCGCCGCCCGCCGCGAGCCCGGCGGCGAGGATCCAGAGCGCGGCGAGGACCCGCATCCAGCGGGCGTGGCGCCACTCGAGCCGGAAGGCGCCCAGGCGCGAGAGGAGGAGCGCCGCGCCCGCGCCGACGGCCAGGCCGCCGAGCACGCCGAGGACGGACCAGAGGAGAACCTGGCCGGCCGACGCCGGCGCCGTATGCAGCAGGACCTCGAGCATGCCCCTTACCCTGTCGCTGTACCTGGACCTGGACCGGTCGTATATTAGCGCACCGAAGGAGAAAAAGACCGATGGCCCTCGAGCGCTACCTGAGCGAATTCACCCCGCTGCTGAAGGTCGATCCGACGGCGGTCCAGACGCTGGTCGACGCGCTGATCGACGCCTACAAGACCGAGAAGGGCGTGTACATCATCGGCAACGGCGGCAGCGGCGCGAACGCCTCGCACCTGGCGGAAGACCTGGGGAAGGGCACGCTGACGGACTTCGACAACCAGAAGCGCCTGAAGGTCATGAGCCTGACGGACAACACGCCCTGGATCCTCGCGCTGGGCAACGACCTGGGCTACGACAAGATCTTCGTCGAGCAGCTCAAGCACTACGCCAAGCCCGGCGACCTCCTCATCTCGATCTCCGGCTCGGGCAACAGCCCCAACGTGATCAAGACCGTCGAGTGGGCCACCGAGCACAAGCTTCGGACCTTCGCCTTCACCGGCTACGACGGCGGCAAGCTCAAGAAGATGTCCCAGGTGTCCATCCACGTCGACTCCTGGAACATGGGCATGCTCGAATCGGTGCACCTCGTGATCTTCCACTACCTGCTCGACACCCTCCGCGAGGCCTTCAAAAAGCTGGCCTTGCCCGCCTAGAGCTATGGCTTTCGCGCTCGGCATCGAGATCGGCGGCACCAAGCTCCAGGCCGGCATCGGCGACGGCGGCAAGGAGCTGAAGGCGCTCGTCCGGCGGCCCATCGACGTCCGCAAGGGCGGCGCGGGCATCCGCGAGGCGATCCCCGGCCTCGTCGAAGAGGCGCTGAAGAGCGCGGGGATGTCGACGTCCGACCTCTCCGGCGTCGGGGTCGGCTTCGGCGGCCCGGTGGACGGCGAGAAGGTGCTGGTCTCCCATCAGGTGGAAGGCTGGCAGGACTTCCCGTTCCGGAGCTGGCTGTCGGAGACGCTGAAGCGGCCGGTGATCCTGCAGAACGACTGCAAGGCGGCGGCGCTGGCGGAGTACACGCTGGGGGCGGGCGTGGGATGTCGAAGGATCTTCTACGTCACCATCGGCAGCGGGATCGGGGGCGGGCTGGTGGTGGACGGGAAGGTGGACGCGGGGCAGGGGCTGGGGG
>DASVNH010000135.1:0-3874 GCA_036383955.1 Planctomycetota bacterium
ATTGCGCCGAAACAGCCGGTTTTGGGCCACCACTGGACGCTTTTTGGACACTTCATCGTGAAATCATGAACGGCGTGCTGGCCCAACCGTCGACGTCCAGCAGTGGCGCGACGCGGCCGGCCGCGCCCGCTCCGCCGGCAAGCTCCTCTTCGCCCTCGACTGCTACGAGCAGGCCGGCGACGCCGAGAAAGCCGCGGAGGCGCACGCGGAGTGGCTGAAGATCTTTGAGGCGAAGACCCCCGCCCCCCCGGGGGGGAACGGCCCTACCTCGTAACGCGCTCCCACATGAAGTTGAGCAGCATCACCTGCAGCGCGTAGTCGCCCTGCCGCGTCGCCTGGTTCTTGAAGTGCGACAGGATGTGCAGGACCTTGCCCCCCTTCTCCCCCTCCGGCGCGAACGCCACCGCCACCGCCGGGTATTTCGGCAGCTCGCCGCTCTCCACGAGCGTCTCCACCTTCGGGTTCTCGATCTTGATCAGGTAGGACTGCGAGTCGATCTCCCACTGGAACTTCTTCAGCGTCGTCGTCGAGCCCTTGGTCTCGTAGAAGACGTCCTCCAGGTACGGGTGCTTCGACGTCCGCGGCCGGATCCCCACCCGCCTCGGCCCCACGTTCCCGCCGTTCTTCACCCAGCCCGGGAACGCCTTCTCGACCAGCGAGAGCCCCCAGTCGCTCGTGAACAGGTAGCCCCCGTTCTCCACGAAGCGGCGCAGGTTTTCGATCATGCGGTTCGACGACCGGAGCGCCTCGAGCCGCTGCCGCGCGTTGGCGACGGCGGACGTCGCCCGCAGATGCTCCGTCTGCAGCGCGAACTGGGAGCGCTTGTCGGTGGTCGACTTCATCCGCTTCTCGAGCTCGTCGACCTTCACGCCGAGCAGCGCGATCTGCTTCTCGAGGCCGCGGGTGTCGACCTCGCCGAAGAGGTAGGCCGCGAAGGTGACGTGGCAGTTGATGAGGAGGATCTTGCACTTGGAGAGGTCGACGGTCGCGAGGCGTTCGGCGTCGATGACCTGGTGCGGCACGGCGAGGCGGTCGAGGACGGCCTCCACGTGATCGTAGGCGCCGGCCACCACGAGGACGTCCTTGTCGCTGCCGCGGCGGAGGGCGTCGAGCTGCCCCGCCCGGCGGGCGGCGAGCGCGGCGGTCGGATCCTTCTCGACGTCCTTGTCCGTCACGTCGCCGCCGGCCGGCTTGGACGGGGAGGAGGCGCCGCCGCCGATGGTCGCGGGCTTCGGGGTCGCGTCGGGAGTCGTCGCCCCCGCGGGCGCGGGCGCCTCGGCGGGCGGGGCCGGCGAGGGCGGTTCGGGCGTGGGCTCCGGCAGAGGCTCGGGCTTCGGCGGCTCCGGCTTCGGGGGTTCGGGTTCCGGTTTCAGGTCGGCGGGTTCCGGCGCTTTCGGGACGTCGACGACCTTCCCCTCCTCGCCCGCCTTTCCGGAGCGCAGGGAGACGGCGACGAGCCCGTCGTCCTCGGCGCGGACCTCGAACCAGACGGCGACGAGGAGGGCGGCGACGATCAGGTGGGCGGTGAGGGCGGCGGACCAGGCGATGACGCGCCGGAGGGCGAACGCGAGGCCGCCGAGGGTGATCAGGGACTCGCGCCGGGACGGCTTCCGGCCGCGGAGGACCACGACGGGTTCGGACTCATCGATCGACGTCCAGCTCATCCCCACTCAGATTATGACGTCGTGGAAGGGGGACGATCTCGGGAAATTATCTAACCGTTGACGAGCTCGGCGGCGCGCTTGGCCGCCTTCATGACCGACTTGATCAGGGTCACCCGGAGGCCGCCCGATTCCAGCTCGAGGAGGCCGTCGATCGTCGTCCCCGCGGGGGTGGTGACGACGTCCTTCAGCTTGGCGGGATGCTCGCGGGTTTCCTGGACCATGCGGGCGGCGCCGAGCATGGTTTGGGCGGCGAGCTCGGTGGCGATCTCGCGGGGCAGGCCGGCGGCGACGCCGCCTTCGGCCATCGACTCGAGGGTGACGTACATGAAGGCGACGCCGCTCGCGGAGAGGCCGGTGACGGCGTCCATGTACTTCTCGTCGAGGATGATGGTCTTGCCCATCGCGGCGAAGAGGCCCTCCGCGACGGCCAGGTGATCGCGGCGGGCGGTCTTGCCGGCGCAGACGCCGGTCATGCCGGCGCGGACGAGGCAGGCGGTGTTGGGCATGGTGCGCACGACGGGGACGCCGGCGGCGAGGTGGCGCTCCATGAAGGCCGTCGAGACGCTCGCGGCGGTGGAGATGATGAGCTGATCCTTGCCGACGACCTTCTTGATGGAGCCGAGGGCCTCGGCCATGACCTGGGGCTTGACGGAGACGATGAGGACGTCGGCGTCCTTCGCGGCGGCGGCGTTGTCGGCGGCGGCGCGGACGCCGAGGGCCTGGGCCTTGCGCTGGGCGTTTTCGGGATGTCGGGTGGTGATGGTCACCTGCTCGGCCTGGACGGCCTTCGCTTCGAGGAGAGCCTTGATGAGGGTTTCTCCGAGCTTGCCGGCTCCGATGACGGCGATTTTCTGGCGCGCGAGCATGGACGCCCTCCCTGTAAGGCGGGAGATGGTAGCACGGAGCGCGAAGCCCGACAATAGCGCTTGACTGACCGGGGCGGCTCCGTAGACTAGGGGGCCTCTACGACTCTGAGGGCGCTTAGCTCAGCTGGTAGAGCGCTTGGATCACACCCAAGAGGTCAGGGGTTCGAGTCCCTTAGCGCCCACCATTTCAGGAAACTATGGACCCGCAACAGCAGCAATGGATTGCGGCTCTGGAATCCGAATGGTCCGAACCACACGGATTCCTCTACAAGATCAGGCAAGGGAGTTTCGTCGCCGCGCACGCTGAGCCTCTTTTGAGGACGTTGGGCGACATCAAAGCCGCGAGCGAGCGAGTGTTGGAGCGCCGACTGGTATCGCTCGTTTGGTATCTCCCGCTCTTCTTGTCCTGGCAGTCGGCACGGGTCTTGGAAGGAGGCGGAGACGGTACCGAGTACGGCCGGCTCACCGACCGCGTTCAAGGCCTGGTCGAAGAGATTCTGGGCGTCCCATAATTCGCGGGCGTTAGCCCGTTAGGGAAGACGCTCCGAAGTCCGGTCGGGATCCCTCCGGCAATCGAGGACGGCGTAGATTCGGACGATCTCACCTTCCATTCGATAGTAGACCGCGAACGGGAAGCGCTTGGACAGCAGGCGCTGGTACTGATCGAAGTAGACCGGATGAACGCCCCCGGTGATCAGCAGAGACTCAATGTCCGAGCAGAGGGAGTCGAGGAAGTAGTTGCCCAGACCCGGGCGCTGCTGTTCGTAGAAGACGTGTCCCAGTCGCAGGTCGTCCCGGGCCGATTCGAGGATCTCGATCCTCACGTATTCGGCGAGCGCAGGCTCTGGCGGGCTTCGTCCCAGGGAATGAACTTCTCCTTCCCCTCCCGAAGACGCTGCTCCCGCGCCTGGAGGACGTCCTGATGCCAGCGCGGCGAAGGCACCGAGGCCGGCGTCCGGACAAGGTCCTCCCAAAGGAGTTCAAGCGCGCGGAGTTTCTCCTCGACGCTCATCTTGTCCAGCGGAAAGGCGAGATCCATGCGACAACTCCTCGGATATCCATGTAGATTCTAGCACGGGCGGCGCCGCAACCTCAAGGTGGCAACCCGCACCCGACTCGCACCGCACTTGTCGTACTTGGAGCACTTGGTACACTTGGCGAACCGACGCGGTCTGGAATCCCGCTGGAGGTCGGCGGAAACCGCGTTTGGGCGCGAATCTCAGCGATTCCCGATCCGGATCACACCCAAGAGGTCAGGGGTTCGAGTCCCTTAGCGCCCATTCGACTCTCGATATTCCCTCGCGCCGCTCGGGAGTATCGCTCGCTCATGGCAAGCCGCTCTTG
>DASVNH010000136.1:0-82609 GCA_036383955.1 Planctomycetota bacterium
CGCCGACGTACGCGTCCTCGTAGACGGCGGGGCCGCCGGAGATCACGATCTTCACGGGCAGCTTGTACTTCTTCGCGAACGCGTAGTCGCGCGTGTCGTGCGCGGGCACGCCCATGACGACGCCCGTGCCGTAGTGCGCGAGGACGTAGTCGGCGACCCAGAGCGGGACGTTCTGCCCGTTGAGCGGATTCGTCACGAAGCGGCCGCTGAAGACGCCGTCCTTGTCGCCTTCCATCGTCCGCTCGCGCTCCGACTTCTGGGAGCTCTTGCGGATGTACGCCTTCACCTCGGGCGTCGCGTTCTCCGCCGCCAGCGGATGCTCGGGCGCGATCACCACGAACGAGACGCCCCAGGCCGTGTCCGGGCGCGTCGTGAAGACGGTGAGCTTGCGGCCGTCGAGGTCGAAGTCGATCTCGCAGCCGACCGACTTCCCGATCCAGTTCCGCTGCAGCGCCTTGGTGCTTTCCGGCCAGCCGCTCAGCTTGTCGATGTCGTTGAGCAGCCGCTCGGCCATCGCCGAGTACTTGAAGAACCAGCAGTTCTCGATGGGCTTCTTGACGACCTCGTTCTTGCAGCGCCAGCACTTGCCGTCGTGCACCTGCTCGTTGGCGAGGATGCCGTCCTGCTCGCACCAGTTGACGGTGCTCGCCGCCCGGTACGCCCAGCCGTTCTTGAAGAGCAGCAGGAAGAGCCACTGGGTCCACTTGTAGTAGTCGGGTTCAAAAGTCCGGACCTCGCGGTCCCAGTCGTAGGTGATCGCCATCCTCTCGAGGGTCTTCTTGCCGGTCTCGACGTTCTTGAGCGTCCAGCCGCGCGGATGGAGCTTGTTCTTGATCGCCGCGTTCTCGGCGGGCAGGCCGAAGGCGTCCCAGCCGAAGGGATGCAGGACGTCGTCGCCCTTCATCATCCGGTACCGCGCCACGGCGTCGCCGATCGAGTAGTTGCGGAAGTGGCCCATGTGGATGTCGCCCGACGGATAGGCGAACATCTCGAGCACGTAGTACTTGCGCTTCGGGGCGTCGGGCGTGTGGTGGAGCTTCAGGTCGCTCCACTTCTTGAGCCACTTCGCCTCGAGCGGCTTGGGATCGTATCTCATAGGACCCGGGATTCTATCCGCGCGGCTCGGGAGCCGCAACTGGGGGCTCCCAGAGCGGACGTCCCATGTCCGCGGCCAGCTGGCGGGCCAGGCGGGCCGTGTCCTCCCGGCTGCTCGAGGACCGCACCAGCCAGGGCCTTCCTCCGCTTTCGGCGACGCACGCCTCGTAGCGCGTTCCCGACGACTCCCGCCGCTCGTTCATCCAGACCAGCGCCCTTTCCAGGGGGATCCGGGTCCGCACGGTGCGCCAGGGAACGGCGCGGACGAGGATCCGCACCTCTCCGGCGTCGCGGTCGACGGCCAGCACCCGGGCCCGGAAAAGCAGAACGAACGCGAAGAGGCCGGCGAACACGGCGAGGGAGCACACCAGCGTGTTCAGGAGCGGGGCCTTCCACGCCGCGCGGATGACCGGCAGCAGCAGGCAGAACATCCAGAGGCAGAGAAGAGAACCCAGGCGGTCCCGCTCCACGTAGAGCACGAGCGGAGGCCGTTCGATCCGCTTCATGCGCGGAGTATAACCGGCTCCGGCCCCGGCCAAAATCGCTATGCTGTACCGTCATGAACATGCTCACGATCCTCCTGGCGCTGCAGGACCTCGTCGTCGGCCCCGACTACACGGTCGATCCCGACCTCAAGGACCAGGGCAACCCGAAGGGCAAGTCCTTCGAGTTCATGATGGCCCTCGCCGACAGCAAGATCTTCAAGGGCGACGACACGACCCTCGATCCGAAGAAGGCGGTGCGCAAGGAGCGAAAGATCTCCGTCTACGTGCCCGCCGCCTACAAGGACGGGACGAAGGCGCCCGTGCTGGTGTCGTTCGACGGCCCCAGCCACCTCGACAAGGTGCGCAACGCCCTCGACAACCTGACGGTCTCCAAGAACCCGGACCGCGTCCTGCCGGCCTTCGTCGCGATCGCCATCGAGAACGGCGGCAACGACGGCAAGGGCAGCCAGCGCGGCCTCGAGTACGACACGATGTCGGACCGGCACGCCCGCTTCATCCACGAGGAGGTGCTGCCGGCCGTCCTCGCGGACGCGAAGATCAAGGCCGCGTTTCCCAAGCTCGCGTTCACGGCCGATCCCTGGGGCCGGGCCCTGATGGGCTGCAGCTCGGGCGGCGCCGCCGCGCTCATCGCCGGCTGGTTCCGCCCCGACCTCTTCCGCCGCCTGATCACCTACTCGGGGACGTTCGTGGACCAGCAGGACGACGACGCGCCTGACGAGGCGAAGTTCCCGCTCGGCGCCTGGGAGTTCCACTCCGGGATGAAGCTCATCGAGACGAGCGAGAAGAAGCCACTCCGGATCTTCACGCACGTGTCCGACGGCGACCTGCGCGCCAACGACCCGGAGAGCACCTACCACAATTGGGTGATGGCCAACCAGCGCACCGCCGCGGCGCTCAAGGCCAAGGGCTACGACTACCGCTACGTCTTCAGCAAGAACACGAAGCACTGCGACGGCAAGGTCTTCTCCCAGACGCTGGCGGACACGCTCGTCTGGATGTGGCGGGACTACAAGCCCGAGTGACCCGCGGGAGTCTGGAATCTTGAGGTCACAAAATGTGACCTCAAGATGGACGGCGCTCCCCTGTTACGAATCGAAACATCTACACACCCCGAGCCCCCTTCGGCCGCGCTTCTCCTAGGGAATGCCGTTGGCAAGCGGCTTGCTCCGAGGATCTCGATGATGGCATCCTCGGACGGCCTTGAGGGACGGATCCATCTGATCCGCGGTCAGCGGGTCATGCTCGACAGCGATCTGGCCCAACTTTACGGCGTAGCCACCAAGCGCTTGAACGAACAAGTTCGACGAAACTCCAGAAGGTTTCCAGGTGACTTCGCCTTTCAATTGAGCCTTGAGGAAGCCGACATCTTGAAGTCGCAATTTGCGACTTCAAGTTGGGGCGGCCGTCGAAAGCTCCCCATGGCCTTCACCGAGCATGGCGCCGTCATGCTCGCGAACGTGCTGAACAGCAAGACCGCGGTCGAGGCGAGCGTGCTCGTCGTCCGGGCCTTCATCCGGCTCCGTTCGATCCTGGGGAGCCACGCCGAGCTCGCCCGCAAGGTCCAGGAGCTGGAGTCCAGGTACGACGCCCAGTTCAGGGTGGTCTTCGACGCCATCCGCGAGTTGATGGAGGAAACGGAGCCTCAGGACAAGATCGGCTTCCGACCTACGTGAGCGCCCGCTTACTCCCTCGGGCGGACGGCTCCTTGACCCTGACCTGGCCCCCTGACCTGTCGTTACTCCAGGTAGCGGATGCGCTTCTGGACGTCGGTGTTGATCGAGTGGTAGGCCTCGGTCAGGTTGCCGGGGTCGAAGAGCGTCTGGCGCATGTGCTCGGCGTCGTCGTAGCCGATCGCCTTCGTGAAGATCGGCAGCAGGTAGTCGATCCCCATCCGCGAGGGCTTCATCCGCATCGGATCGTAGAGCGCGGGATGCAGCGACCGCGCGTGGATCAGCCCCCAGCGGTCCCGGAAGCGGTTCGCGTCGTAGCCCTCCACGTGGAAGCCCTTGGAGCGGTCGTACTGCAGGATCGCCACCGCGTTGTTCCGGCCCTCCACGAGGAGCTCGACCGCCTTCCCGCCCAGCAGCGCGGCGTAGAAGCGGTCGAAGAGGATCGGACGTCCTCCGCGCTGCGTGTGGCCGACTTTTCGCGTGAAGATGGCTTCCTTGGCCGACGTCCCCCGCCGCGCGTCCGCGAAGTAGCGGTCCCCGATCATCTGGATCATCCGCTCGCGCAGCGCCTCGGCCGCCCCGGTCAGCTGCGTGTTCCCCGCCGGGTCGGTCGTCTTCATCTTCGCGCCGAGCTCGTCGCCCGACTCGTCCACGATGCCCTCGCCGCAGACGATGACGACGTTCTTCTGCAGCTCGTAGATCTGCTTCACCCGCTCGACGAGAAACTCGACGTTGACCGGATGCTCCGGGACCAGGATGAGGTCGGGCTGCCCGTAGGCCGACCCCAGCGCGATGTAGCCGGAGTGCCGCCCCATCACCTCGATGATCGCGATGCGCCGGTGGCTCTCGGCCGTGGTGCGGATGCGCTCGACGCCCCCCGCCGACACGAAGACGGACGTCGCGTAGCCCGGCGTGCAGTAGTTCACGATCTGGGAGAGGTCGAAGGTGGCGCCCGACGCCCTCCGCGAGTACGCCCCCGCGAGGAGGACCCAGTCGTCGGACTCGCTCGGGTAGTTGAGGCCGAGGTCGTTGTCGATCGTCTTGGGCGCGAGCACGGTGGGAAAGCGGTCGGCCAGCGGCTGCAGCGCGTTGAGCGTGCCGTCGCCGCCGACGCAGATCAGGCCCTCGATCTTCAGCTTCTCGATCCGCTCGCAGACCTGGTCGATCTGGAGCTTGTTGGCGGGATCGACGTAGTCCCGCGACGAGCCGATCAGAGTGCCGCCCTTCGCGGGGTCGATCTCCGGGATCCCCTGGAACAGCGGGTTCAGGTGGACGTGCGGGACCCGCGGGTTGAAGAGCCCGTTGAAGCCCTTGATGATCCCGATGAGCTCGATCTTGAGCTGGTTCGCCCGCGTCACCGCGCCGTGGATCGTCGCGTTCAAGGCCGGCGTGTCGCCGCCCGCCGTCAGGATGCCGATCCGTTTCATGCCGGGAGCATATCCCATTCTTTGGCTGGAAGCGCGGAGCCAGGCGCTAGAATTTGGAACCAGCGATGGAAGAGCCGACGACCTCCCCGCGCATCCGCGTGATCATGTTCACCGACCTGCTGAACTCCACCAAGCTCAAGGAGCAGATCGGCGCCGAGGCCTACCGCGCGCTCAAGTCGAAGCACGACGCGTTCATCCGCCAGGGCCTCGCCCTCGCGCCCACCGGCCAGGTCCTCCAGGACACCGGCGACGGCTACTTCGTGAGCTTCGACAGCGTCGCGCAGGCCGTCGCCGCCGCCCTCGTCTTCCAGGCCCTCATGGCGCGCGAAGCCTGGCCTCACCCCTTCACGTCGCGCGTGGGCCTGCACCTGGGCGAGGTCGCCGAAGGCCACAGCGCCGTCACCGGCCGCCCCGAGTTCATCTCGTCCGCCATCGACCAGGCCAGCCGGACCATGTCGCTGGCCGTCGGCGGCCAGATCCTTCTCACCCGCGCCGTCTACGACTCCGCCCGCCTCGTCGTCCGCGAGCACCCGCCGGTCGGGCCCGACGTCCCCCGCCCCGCGCTCGAATGGCGGGCCCACGGCCCCTACCTGTTCAAGGGCTGCGTCGAGGCCGTCGACGTCTTCGAGGTCGGCGCCCAGGGCACGGCGCCGCTGACCGCGCCGCCGGACTCGGAGAAGGCCCGACGTCCCGTCGCGCCCGAGGCCTCCGCCCCCGTCCCGTACTGGACCCGGCGGATCTTCGTGGCCGCGGCCGTCATCGGCGCGCCGATCCTCGGCGTCGCCGCCTGGCTCCGCCGCCGCCCCGCGTCGAACATCGAAGGCATGCGCGCGAAGATCGAGCGGGAGGTGGCGTTCATTCAAGCCAAGCCCCCCGCGGTCGTCGGCCCCCCCGGGGAGGTCAAGACGGTCGACCTCATCCAGACGAGCGACAACGCCGGCTTCGACATCCTGAACGACGACCGGGTGGTCGACATGCGCGGCTGGAAGCTGGTACCGACCGCCCGGCTCAACGAGCCGCACAGCCTCATCGCGGTGACGCGCCGGATTCGCCTGAAGAAGAACCGGCCGGTCGACACCTTCGAGATGCAGGCCCGGACCGCGGGCCTCGACGTCGTGCTCGCCTGCCAGGAGAACTATCCCTGCGCCTACGAGGCGCAGAGAGTGGAGTCCTTCGTCGGCGAAGAACGGATGAAGGTGCGGAAGGTGTCGATCGACGTCTCCAGCGTCGAGGTCGGCCAGGAATTCGACCTCCGGGTGATGCAGACCTACATCAACTCCATGCAGACCCCGGTGGAGCAGTGGTTCGGCCTGATCGGCTACCGGAGTTCCTTCCTCTCCTCGCTTCTCCTGCTCTTCCCCGACAAGCGGCCCTTCAAGACCTACGAGATGAAGGTGGTGGTCGCCGACCGGGCGACGCCCGTCGACTACGCCGGCGAGCGCCTCGTGCTGGCGGGCGAAACGCGCGAGTGGATCTACTGGGAGGTCCCCAAGCCCCTGTCCGGCCACGTCTACCGCCTGCACTGGACCTGGTAAGCGGGGCGCGGCATCCTCTCGCCCCGCTTACCCCGGCCGGCGGCCCGCCAGCTGCCAGACCTTGATCGCGTGAATCGGGTAGATCAGCATCAGCACGTTCAGCGTCAGGTTGTCGCGCACGGCGAAGAGGCAGCCGAGCTCCATGGCCGCCAGGATCGCCACGCTCTGCCACGGGCGGACCTTCGACGCGAGGAAGAAGCCCAGGCTCATCATCAGGATGTCGCTCAGCGAGTTGAACACGCTGTCGCCCGCGTAGCCCACGGCGATCGTCGCCTGACGGTAGCGGTTGATGATGATCGGCGAGTTCTCGAGAATCTCCCAGGCCCCTTCCAGGACCGTCGCGATCAGCAGGCGATAGCGGAGGTCGAGCTTGCGGGCGACGCCCCACAGCAGCGCGAAGAACAGCAGGCCGTGCCCGATGTGGGAGAAAGAATAGGGGTCGGCGAAGCGCTGCGAATTCCCGGCGCTCCAGATGTCGCCTTCCCAGAGGCCGAAACGGCCGTCGGGGCCGAAGAACGTCCGCCCCATGGCCAGCTCGAGGATGGCCGTGAGCGTGAACACCCCGAGGATCCACACCAGGACGGACCGGCGGGGCGCCGGCGCCGGAGTCGCCGCGGCTTCCATGCGGGGAGTAGTGTACGACGGGAAACCGGGCCGGGCGATTCTTGCGTCGGATCCCCCCCCCGGCGGGCACTCCCTTGTAGTAATGAAGGTGGACGCCGTCGACCTGCGAGACGAGGACGTCGCCCGGCTGGCCCGCTTCGTCGAGCGGGGCGACCGGGCGGCCATGGGCCTCCTCTTCGCCAGCCACGCCGACGGCGCCTACCGGCTCGCCCTCCGCATCCGCGGGAACGCGGCGGACGCGGAGGACGCCGTACAGGTCGCGTTCCTAGAGGTGCTCCGCCACGCGGCGCAGTACCGGGGAGCCTCGTCCGTGAGATCCTGGATCTTCGGCTTCGTCGTCAACGCCTGCCGCCACAAGGCGCGCGAGGAGGGCCGGCGGGCCGCCCGGGAAGAACGCGCGGCGACCTCCGAGGCCGCCCCCCCCGAAGCCCGCGAGCTCCAGGCCGCCGTCCGCTCCGCCGTCCAGGAGCTCCCCGATCCCTACCGCGTCCCCGTCTGGCTCCACTACTGCGAAGGCCTCAGCTCGGGCGAGGTCGCCGACAGCCTGGGCGTCTCCGAGAACACCGTCCGCAGCCAGCTTTCGCGCGGCGTCGACCAGCTCCGCGGCGCCCTCGCCGACGCCGGCCTCTCCGTCGGCGCGTCCGCCGTCACCGCCGCCCTGGGCGCCGCCGCCCTGGAGTCCGCCCCCGCCTCCCTCACCGCCTCCCTCTCCTCCCTCGCCTCGGGCGCCGCGCCCGCCGGCCTCGCCGCCAAGGCCGCGGCCGCGACGGCCTGCTTCGCGGCCCTGGTCGCGACCTCCGCCGCCCTCTGGTGGGGCGGAGAGCCCGACGCCCCGCCGCCGCCCGACCTCGCGCGGATCGAACGGATCGTCCGCGAGTGGCAGCCGCGCCCGGAGGAGAAGCGCTTCGACGAGATCGGCTGGGCGCCGAGCCTGCGCGAGGCGCGGAGGATGTCGAAGGAGACCCGCCGCCCCGTCGCGATCCTCACGCTTTCCGGGCCCCTCCAGAAGGGCCGCAGCGACGGGGGCTCCCTCAACCTGCGCGGCGTCGTCCTTTGCGATCCCCGGGTGATCGACCTCCTCAACTCCCGCTTCGTCCCGGTCTATTACGAGAGCGAGGAGCGCCCCGCCGATCCGGAGGAGCACGCCGAGCGGCGCCGCGTCGTCGCCGAGGCCTCCAAGGCCGGCCTCGGGACCGGCTCGGAGCACCTCTACTTCCTCGCCCCCGACGGGCGGGTGACGGCGACGGCCTACGTCTGCCACGCCACGGCGGACAACCTGGCCGCGCGCCTGGCGGAGCTGGGCGCCGAAGCCGGTGCCCCGCTCGTCCCGCCGGCCCCGCAATGCGCGCCCCCCGCCGTGCCGCCCGGCGGCCTGCTCCTCCACCTCACGGCGCGCTATCTCGACGTCCAGGGCCAAGTGGAAACGAAGCGGCCGAGCTATCATGAGTTTCCGGCGGAAGAGTGGCTGGCGCTGTCGAGCGCGGACGCGGCGGCCTTCGCCCCGCCCGGCGTCCCGCGGGTCGGGCAGTCGTGGGAGATCGACGCCCGCCGGCTCTACGCGCTCTTCTTCCCTTTGACGGGGAACTGGAAGCCGGAGAGCAACCTCATCCGCGCGCACGCGATGACCGCGCGGGTGATCTCGGCCGGACGGAAGACGGCGTGGGTGAGGCTGGAGGGGCGGCTCTCGATGGAGCACCGCTTCTTTCCCAGCAAGGACGAACGCCCGGTGGAAACCGCCGTCCTCGGCTTCGCCGAGGTGGACGTCGAGACCCGCGCGCCGCGCTCGCTCCGCCTGGTGACGGAGGACGCCGCGTACGGCAAGGAACGCTTCGGCGTCGCGGTCCGTTCGGTGAGGTGAAGCCATGTTGCTCGCGCTGCTCCTGGCGCTCCAGGACCCGTCCTGGGTATCCCAGCGGGTCGAGGAGTGGAAGCCCCGGCCGTCGGAACGCAAGTTCGACCGGATCGGCTGGCTGACCGACATCCGCGCGGGCCTCGCGCTCGCGAAGAAGCACGGCCGTCCGCTCTTCCTCTTCACGCACGACGGCCGCATGGCCATCGGGCGCTGCTGAGGCGGCGCCAACTTCCTGAGGGCGGTCGCCCTCTCCGACGACCAGGTGATCGGGCTCCTGAACGCGCGCTTCGTCCCGGTCTACATCACGATGGCGGACTACGAGGGCTCCCAGGCCGTCGTCCCCGCGGACGAGAAGGCGGCGTACCGGAAGATCTATCACGCCGCCCTCGCGAAGAAGCTCTCGACGGGGACGGTGCACGTCTACGTGACCACGCCCGACGGCGACCCGATCGACTCGATCCACGTGGCGCACGCGAAGACGGAGAAGGTGCTGGAGACGCTCCGGAAGCACGGGACGTCGGAGGGCCCGACGCTCGTCGAGCCGCGGCCGCAGATGCCGGCGCCCGCGGCGCCCGAGGGCGGGCTCGTCCTCCACCTGATCGCCCGCGCCGTGGCCGGAAAGGCGGGCGGCTTCTGGCAGGAGCTGCCCGGCGAGGATCTCATCGTCTACACCCGCGAGGAGCAGGCGGCCTTCCTGCCGCCCCCGGGAGCGCGATCCTGGGAGGTGAAGCCCGAGGTGGCGCGCCGCCTCCTCCAGCGCTTCTACCCGTCGACCGAGAACAACGACGTGAACAAGCAGGAGATCGAGCGGATGACGCTGAAGGCGACGCTGCTCGCCGACGGCCGCGTCCGGCTCGACGCCGACCTGAAGATGAAGCACCCCTTCTATCACAAGAAGGACGACGCCGCCGTGGAAGCGACGGCCGTCGGCCTGCTCTCCGTCGAGAACGGCGCCGTGAAGGAGTTCCGCATGGCGACGGACAAGGCGGTCTACAACGGCGGGACCTTCGGCGTCGCCGTGTGGAACGTGCGCCCGTAACCCAAGGACCAAGGACCAAAGACCAAGTCGTCCCCCCCTGCCCCCCCGGGGGGGGACGGGGGGGATCATTGGTCTTTGGTTCTTGGTCTTTGGTCCTTCCGCTACTTGCCGGCGAGCGCGGCGATCTCGGCGGGCGTGAGGGTCCGGTAGTAAAGGCGGACTTCGTCGATCGATCCCAGGAAGAACTCGTTCGGCCGGTCCGAATCGTCGTTGATCGCGGCGCCCACCGTGAGCGGCTTCGTCTCCATGATGAGGTGGGAGCCGGCGGGTCCCGCGTCCGAAGCCGCCTCCGTTCCGTTCACGTAGAGCCTGAGCGCGGTGCCGTCGTACGTCCCCGCCAGATGGGTCCAGCGCTGGAGCGGAAGCGCGGCGGACACGGTCGCGGTCCGCAGCCCGGCGGTGGTGAAGACAGAGAGCGTGGGAACTCCGCCCGGCAGCGACAGGTTCAGCTGGTCGTTCTTCCATCCGCCCCGCTGGCGGTTCAGGACCGGCTGGCCGCTCCCGCCCTCCCCCGTCCTGAAAACCCAGGCGGACACCGTCATCTCCAGCGTCTTGATCGTCAGCCCCTCCGCGTCCGGGATCCTCACCGCGTCGTCCACGCCGTCGAAGGCCAGCGCCTTCCCCGCCCGGCCCGCCGCCGCGACGGGATTCCCCGACAGGATCCCGTGGCGGCCGTGCTTCGACGCGTCGGCCCCGCCCTGGTCGAAATTCCACCGCCCCGCGAGTTCGGCGTCGTCGACGTCCCGGATCGGGCTCATCGCCGGCGCCGCGGGCAGCTTGGATTTCTCGCGCTCGCGGACCTCGGCCTCCGTCGGCGGCTTCGCGTGCGTCGCGCTCACGAACGCCAGGGCGACCGAGAAGCCCTTCTGGTCGGTCAGGAGCCGGAGCTTCACCGGTCCCGCCGCGGAGACCTTGGGCAGCGGCAGCGGGATCCAGCCCCAGCGCGACGGCTCCTTGGGCCCGCCGTGGTTCGCGTGGCGGCGGTTGATCGCGTACAGCGGGCTCGGCACCGGGACGGGCTCGGCCTCGCCGACCTGATAGGACGCGGCCAGCGTCTCGCCGCAGCAGCCGCCCACGTAGGCCCAGCCGCGGTACTCGACCGCCGGCAGCATCGAGAACTCCAGCTCGACGAAGTTCTCTTTCAACGTTCCGCCGTCGGCGTCCGACGTCCAGCACGCGCCCGCCTTGGCGTGCTTCGCGGAACGGAAGGTCCCGCCGGCCTTGAGGAGGTCGGCGAAAAAGAAGAACTCCCGGCCGCCCTCCCCCCGCGCCTGAATCGACGCCCGGTTCCGGCGCGCGAAGGCCGTCGCTTCAAAGTCCTTCTGGAACGCCGCGAGCTTCGCGACCGCGCCGGCGGCCGCGGCGAAGTCCGCGAGCTCGCGCTCGGCCTCCCAGAAGGCCTGCCGCGCCTCGGCTTCGCGCTTCGGGTCCGGCCGCCGGAGGGCGAAGCGCTCGGGGATTCCCGCGTCCTTCTCCGGGTCGCCCTCGAGCGCGCGGAGCAGCGACGCCAGCCGCTTCGGATGTTTCGCGGCGATCAGCTCGGCCAGGCTTTCCGGAAGCAGCTCGCCCGGCAGCACGGGGAGCGCGTCGATCTCGAGGCCCCGCGCGTCCGCGCGCGTGACCGCGCCGTCCACCCGCCGCGGCTTCCCCGCCTCGTCGTAGACGACCAGCGCCAGCTTCTGCCCGCGGGGCGTCTTGAGGAGGCGCTGGAGGGTCTCCTCGACGGCCGCCTGCAGCTCTCGAAGGTCCCGCACGTCCGCCGCCGTCTCCGCCCGCGGCGGGAGCGTCTCCAGGTTCCGGATCGCGGCCGCGTAGTCGCGTCCCGCGGCGGGCTCGATCGCGGCCGCCCAGGCCGCGCGCCGCGCCTCCTCCTCGCCCGGCGGACGGCCCGCGTCCGCCACCGCCTTTTCCAGGTCGGCCGCCAGCTCGGGAACGCCCCACTTCGCGATCCGCTCGCGCAGGGCCTGGACCTCCGCCGCCGCGCCGCGGCGCTGGGCGTCGACCGCCTTCTCCCGCAGGGGCGCGTAGCGGCGATCGGCGAGCTCCCGCAGCGCCGGGATCCGGGGTTCGACGGCCTTCGGGCGCGTCTTCCGGGCCTCCTCCAGAAGCGCGAAGGCCTTGGGGAAATCTTCGACGTCCGCCGCCTCGCGGACCCGGGCGTCGAGCGCCGCCATCTCCTCGCGCCGGTCCTCCTCGAGCTCCTTGATCTCGTTCCGCACCGCGGCCTCCAGCGAGGTGCCCTGGGCCTCGCGCAGGGCCTTCTCGAAACGCGCGCGGCGGCCGGCCGGGTCGTTCGGGTGGGCCGCGGCGAACGCGCGGGCGTCGCGGAGCGCGTCCCACGCGACCGCCTCGCGATCGACGCGGGGAGGAGCGGGCTTCGGCGGGGCGGGCCGCGGCGGCTCGGGGGCTCGAACGGGCGTGGCGACTTCCGCCGGCGGCGGGGGCGCCGGCGGCGGATTCCCGCCGGAGACGAGGAGGACGACGACCGCCAGGGCGGCCGCGCCGACGATGGCCGCCGCCAGGAGGCCGGCGGACGACTTCGGCTTCTCGCGCGGAACGAAAGGCCGGGGGGTGCTCGGCGGCGGCGGGAGTCGTTCCGGCGGCTTCTCGGCCGGCGCGGTCAGGGTCGCCAGGACGTCGGGAGGAATGCGCTCCCGCGCGCACTTCTTGCAGTACGCCTGGCCTTTGAATTGGACGGCGCCGCCTTTTTCGAAGTCGGCGCCGCGCAGCTGGCTCTGGCAGCCGCAGCAGTAGACGATCGCTTGCCCCATACCCGACCGTCATTATACGAGAGGAATCGGCCCCGGAACCGCTTGACAGGTCCGGAGCGGGCTGGCATCGTGCAAACCACGTGAACGCCGTTCCAATCGAAAAAGAGATGGAAGCCTACCGCGCGGCCCTGGCCGCCCGCGGGCTTTCCGCGACCCGGCAGCGCCTCCGGCTGGGCGAGATCGTCTTCTCGACGCACGGGCACTTCACCGCCGAGGATCTCGTGCGCACGGTGAAGAAGCTGGCCGCGCGGATCGGCCGGGTCACGGTCTACCGGACGCTCAATCTGATGGTCGACGCCGGGCTCGTCGAGGAGCGCTCCTTCGAGCGCGGGCGCCTGCACTACGAGCACACCGTCGGCCACCACCACCACGACCACATGGTCTGCGTCGGCTGCGGCCGCATCATCGAGTTCGAGAGCGACGCCATCGAGCGCGAGCAGCGGGCCGCCGCGGCCCGGGAGGGCTTCACCATCCTCCACCACAACCACACCCTGTTCGGCCACTGCCGGGCCTGCCGCCCCACCCCCCGGACGCGCGCCCCCCGGGCCTAGAAGGGCGAGGAACGTCCTCGCACCCTCTCGCCCCGCTTGCCCTGAGAAACGCGCGCTCTTCTAAGAAGGGAGAAGGCCCAAGCGCGGCGTGTCGCGCGGCCCCCCGCGAAGCCCGGTCAACTGATTCTGATATCTAATGTCATTCTCAGGCCGCCTTGAGGACCGAGAGGATGTTGCCGGCGGGGTCCTTGAACCAGGCGATGACGGGGCCGCCGCGATGGATCCCCTTCTCGTCCGTCCGGATCCCGGGCTGCTCGTAGCGCTCGAAGCGCACGCCGCGCTTTCCGAGTTCGTCGACGGCGGCGTCGACGTCCTCCACCGGAAAGTTGAGGACGGTGTAGGTCGCCAGGGCGTGGTTCGGCTTCCGATAGAGGAAGACTTTGTTCCCGCCGGCATCCAGCTCCAGGGTGTCTTCCATTCCTTCGGACACCGGAAGGCCCAGGACGTCGCCGTAGAACGTCTTCGCCTGGCCCAGGTCGTCGACCGAATACCCGCTGAAGGCCTTGCTGCCGTTCAGGTTCATCATGCGAGGCGGATGAACGGCGCGCGGGCCGCGTTCCGCCCGAAGTGATAAAGTGAGGCGTGCGGCCGTCGCGGGCGTTCCTCCTCGTGGGCGCGCTGCTCTGCGCGACGCTGCCGTTCTCGGAGCGGCTGGTCGAGTCCGGCCTCGCCGGATTCCTGAAGACCTTCGCGCGCGACGAGCGGATCTGGAGGACCGCGACGCGCCTCGTCTTCTTCCTCGCGCTCGGCGCCACGGCCTGGATGCCCGCGACGCGCGCCGGCGCGGGCTGGGTCTTCGCGGCGGTCGTGCTCTACGTCTACGCCGCCCTGGGCTGCTTCCTGGCCGTCTTCTCCGGCCGCGACCCGCTCTTCGACGAGCGGCCGCCCGGGATGTCGATCTTCCTCCTGCTCCTCCCCGCGCTCGGCGGCTTCCACCTGGCCTCGCTGGTCCTGCGCGAATTCCCCTGGTGGCTCGTGGGCTTCTGGGCGCGCGTCGAGCTGGCCGGCCTCATCGTCCTGGCGGGAGGGCTGCGCCTCGCGGAGGGCGTCCGGATCGACGGCGGCATGGCCGTGGCGGCCGGCGTGTTCCTGATCGCCGGCGAGGTCCTGGCCCGACGGGAGGAGGCGTTCGAGGAGGCCCCGGAATGACCGCGCGGAAAAGGCTACTCCGCGCCGGAGCGGTCTGTTACGGTCGCTTCCGCGCGTGCGATACACCCTGATTCTGCTTCTCCTGGCGGGCTGCGGACGCGAGACGCCGCCCGCGCCGCCGCGCATGGCCGACGTCCTCAAAGCCATCGCCGCGCGGACCGACGACGAGCATCCCTGGATCGGCGACCGCGAGGCCCGCGAGCTGCGCCGCCGGCTCGACACCTTCCCGGCCGACGGCCCGCCCGGCCTCCGCTGGGAGATCCTGGCCCGCCTGGGCGTGCGCGAAGGCTGGCTGGGGAACTTCGAGGCGGCGGCCGAGCGCCTGAACGCGGCGGACGCGCTGCTGAAGCGGATCGACGTCCCCGACGAGGCGCTCTACCAGTTCCTCCTCGGAGCCGGGCAGGTCTGGATGCGGCTCGGCGAGACGCGCAACTGCGTGGCCCGCCACTCGAGCGAGAGCTGCATCCTCCCCATCCAGGGCAAGGGCGTGCACGTGGACCAGGAAGGCGCCCGACGGGCCGTCGACTACTTCACCCTCCTGGCCGACCGCTTCCCCCGGCGCGCGACCCCGCGCTGGCTGCTGAACATCGCCCACATGACGCTCGGCACGTATCCCGACGGCGTCCCGGAGAAGCATCGGATCCCGCCCGCGGCCTTCGCGTCGGCCGAGCCCTTCCCCCGCTTCCCCAACGTCGCCTCGCGGCTCGGCCTCGACTTCCCCAATCTCGCCGGCAGCGTCGTCGTCGACGACTTCGACCGCGACGGCTGGCCGGACGTCGTCGTCTCCTCGTGGGACCCCCGGACCCCGCTCCGCTTCTTCAAGAACACCGGCCGCGGCGGCTTCGCCGAGACGGACGCGGGCTTCGCCGGCCTCTTCGGCGGCGCGAACATGGTCCAGGCCGATTACGACAACGACGGCTTCACCGACCTGCTCGTCCTGCGCGGCACCTGGCTCGACCGCGCGGGCTGCCACCCCAACTCCCTGCTGCGGAACGACGGCAAGGGCCGCTTCGTCGACGTCACTTTCGCGGCCGGCCTCGGCAAGGTCCACTATCCGACGGAGACGGCCGCCTGGGCCGACTACGACAACGACGGGGACCTCGACCTCTACGTCGGCAACGAGCACGGCGAAGGCCAGGACGCGCCGGGGCAGCTCTTCCGCAACGAGGGCGACGGCACGTTCACGGACGTGGCCCGCCCGGCCGGCGTCGAAAACTTCCGCTACGCGAAGGGCGTCGCGTGGGGGGACTTCGACGGCGACCGCTACCCGGACCTCTACGTCTCGAACCTGCGCGCCCAGGAGAACCGGCTCTACCGCAACAACCGCGACGGCACGTTCACCGACGTCGCCCGCGACCTCGGCGTCGCCCGCCCGCTGTCCAGCTATGCCTGCTGGTGGTGGGACGTCGACAACGACGGCGCCCTCGACCTCTACGTCGCGAGCTACCAGGGCGGCATCGAGGCCGTCGCGGCGTCCTACGCCGGCCTCCCCCTTCCCGCGGGCACGGAGCTGCCCTGCCTCTACAGGGGCGACGGCAAGGGCGGCTTCCGCGAGGCGGCCGCCGCCCACGGCCTCACGCGGCCCGTGATGGCGATGGGCGCGAACTTCGGCGACCTCGACAACGACGGCTTCCTCGATTTCTACCTCGGCACCGGCTACCCCGAGTTCGAGGCCCTCATGCCCAACGTCATGTACCGCAACCGCGGCGGCAAGGACTTCGCCGACGTCACGTTCGCCGGCGGCTTCGGCCACCTGCAGAAGGGCCACGGCGTCGCGTTCGCCGACTTCGATCACGACGGCGACCAGGACGTCTTCCAGCAGATGGGCGGCGCCTTCCGCGGCGACGCGGCGGCGAACGTCGTGTACGAGAACCCCGGTTTCGGAAACCACTGGCTCAAGCTCAAGCTGGCCGGAACGACGTCCAACCGCTCCGCGATCGGCGCGCGGATCCGGGTGGACGTCGACGGCCGCTCGATCTACCGCCACGTGTCCAGCGGCGGCAGCTTCGGCGCCCAGCCGCTGCGGCAGGAGATCGGGCTCGGGACGGCGGCGGTGGTCGACCGCCTCGAGATCTTCTGGCCGGCGACGGGCAAGACGCAGGTCTTCACGAAGGTCGCGGCCGACCGGATCCTGGAGGTCGTCGAGGGCCGCGACGTGTTGACGAAATGACGCGGTCATTTCGTCAACGCGACGGACGCTGGCGCCCAACTAAGGCGAAATGGTAGAACGGCGGCCATGATGACAATGCTTGCCCTGAGCGCGGTCGAAGGGCTGCTCGCGCTCGTCCTGCAGGACGCGGCCTTCGAAGGCCCGCCCGGGATTCAGCTGTACAGCCTCCGCGACCTCTTCAAGGCCGAGGGCCCGAAGGCCGGGCTCGACAAGACGAAGGAGCTCGGCTTCAAACTGGTCGAGCTCGCCGGCACCTACGGGCTGCCGCCGGCCGACTTCCTCAAGCTGCTCGAGGAGCGCGGCCTCAAGGCCGTCTCCGGCCACTTCCCCTACGCCCGCTGGCTGAAGGATCCGGAGGGCGTCGCCGCCGAAGCGAAGGCCCTCGGGCTGGAGTACGCCGGCTGCGCGTGGGCGGACCACAAAGATCCGTTCGACCCGGCCCAGGCCCACCAGGTCGTCGAGGCCTTCAACAAGGCGGGCGCGGCGTGCACGAAGGCCGGCCTCCGGTTTTTCTATCACTTCCACGGCTTCGAGTTTCACAAGCACGGCGACGGCACGCTCGCGGACATGATCATCCAGGCCAGCGACCCGGACCACGTGTCGTTTCAGCTCGACGTCCTCTGGATCCTCTTCCCCGGCCACGACCCGGCCGCGCTGCTGGCGAAGTATCCGGGGCGCTGGGTCTCGATGCATCTGAAGGATCTGAAGAAGGGCATCGCGACCGGCGCGCTGACCGGGAAGACCGACGTCCGCAACGACGTCGTCCTCGGCACCGGCCAGGCCGACTGGCCCACCATCCTCCGGGCCGCCAAGAAAGCGGGCGTGAAGTACTACTTCATCGAGGACGAGTCGCCCGACGTCCTGAAGCAGATCCCGGCGACGCTCCAGTACCTGAAGGACGTCCGCTTCTGAGGCGCGCGCTCGTCCTTCTCGTCTTGGCCGGCTGCGGCCCGCGCTACACGGTCGTCGAACCGCCCGCGCGCCCCTTCGCCGAGTTCGGCTCGCTCGAGGTGAAGGACGTCGAGCTCCTCGACAAGAAGGCCCCCAAGGACTTCAAAGACTTCGCGATCTGGCTGACCCGGAACGCCCGGCATCGGCTGGGCGGCCGCTTCAGCGGGACGGGGCCGAAGCTGGTCGTCACGCTCACGCTGGATCCGAGCGGCCTGCGGGAGCAAGCCGGCGGCCTCATCACCACCCGCTGGGAAGGCGTGGCGGCGCTGAACGCCGCCTTCTTCACCGAGCAAGGCGCCTCCGTGGCCCGGGTCGCCTGTCACGCCGAGCCGGCCAAGGGCGGCCAGCTGGGACCGGCCGGCGACCGCCTGCTCGACGACCTCCTCGACTTCCTCGCTAGTCCAACGCGCTGAGGACGGCGCGGCGCAGCGCCTCGAAGCGGTCGGAATCGAGCGCGCCGTAGTCGACGCGGCCGGCGTCGAGCTCCGACGTCTTCAGGAACGCGCCCCGCAGCCCCAGCTGCGAGGCCACTCCCGCCCGGATCTCCGGGCGCGTCCAGCCCTTCTTCGCCAGCAGCAGGCGCAGCAGCTCGATGTCCTGCTGGCCGCGGCGCAGCATCTTCAGGCGGTGGGTCGCGACGGCCGTCGGCGGCATCCCCGACCGCGGCGGCAGCAGCAGGGCCGTATCCTCGGGCGTCTCCCAGGCCTTGGGCGTGCCGAGGGCCAGCCAGGGCACCGCGCCGTCCGCGCCGTCGAGGAAGACCTGCAGGAGCCAGGCCCGGCCGGACTCCCCGTTCGCGCCCGGCGCCGAGACGCCGCCGTAGACCCAGACCTCCTCTTTCGGCTTCCCGAAGACGAAGCTCGGGTACTGCTTGTAGATGCCGCTGATCACGTTCAGGTCCATCAGGCCGTCGAGATGGTCCCGCCGCCAGTGCGGCCGCGAGAGATCGATCCGGAAGCGGATCGGGGCGCCCGGCGGCAGCGCCTTCTTGAAGATCTGCCCGAAGTACTTGAGCGCGAGGAAGTCGTCCTGCGAATACGGCTCGTCGAGGCACCACCAGGAGCCCTCGGCTCGCCCCTTCTCCCGCGGGAAGGGCTTGTTGTTGAGGAAGAAGTGGAAGTCGGTCGTCCACTTCTTCTCCGCGATGTGCGCGGCCGTGGCCTTCACCATCTCCCCGATGCCGTCGGCGTAGGCCTGCGTGAAGGCCTTCTCGATGGGCGGCGCGCCGGCCCAGTGGTCCTCCAGCTTGCCCTTCCACGCGTAGTGGTCATTGAGCTTCATCGGGAAGTTCTCGTGGATGGGCAGGTAGAAGTGGCCGATCGGCGTGCCCGCCCGCGGCAGGCCGTCGAAGGCGCTCCCGTCGAACAGCGCCCCGAAGCGCTCGTCGAAGGCCTTCCAGCCGACGACCTTCCCGTCCTTCATCTCCGGCGCCACCGCCTCGTCCAGGAAGCCGCGGTGGCTGTAGCCGAGGAGCGCCAGCGTCAGCCGGTGCTCGTGCGCCAGCCGGTAGAACGTCCGCGCGTGCTGAGGCTGCGAGTAGCCGTTCAACGAGACGTGGAAGCCCAGCGCGTCCGGCAGCGTCGCCGCGTGCACCTTGACCGACACCGGCACCTCGGTCCCGCCGATCGTCAGCGGGGCGCGCAGGAGCCCGACCGCCGCGCCCTTGGGCACGTAGCGCTCCACGTGCAGCAGCCCCTTCCCCTCGCCCTCCAGCGGCACGAGCGGATCCCAGCCCGGGCCCACCGGCAGGACCTGGCTCACCGACCAGCCCGGCCCCGACACCTTCAGGGGCGCCTGGGTCGACAGCAGGAAGCCGACGTGCTCGCCGCGCGCCGCCTCCAGCGTGATCTCCTTGCCGTTCCAGAGCCGCCCCGACGACGGCGCCGCCGGATCCAGCTGCCCCTCGTGCAGCACTTTCCAGGGCCCCGGCACCGACGGCGGCGCGGGCGCGACCGCGATCTCGCGCTTCGCGACGGCGGCCTCCGCCGGCGCGACGTAGGCCTTCGCGCCGGAGGGCGGCGCGGCGCCGTCGACGACCTTCGCCGTCACGTAGGGCTTCGAGTTCGACTGCTCGCGGCTGTAGACGTCGAGGTTCGCCATCGTCTGGTTCTTCTCGTCGCCGAGGGCGACGCCGTGCGACGTTCCTTCGACGAGCGCGTGGAGCAGCGCCGGCGGGAAGTCGCAGGAGACCCAGCCGTCTCCGTCGTCCTGGACGTCGCGCCGGAACCAGATCGTGCCGTTCATGCCGAAGCAGGCGGAGAGGAAGTCGCTGCCGGGCCCGGCCCAGAGGCCTTTGCCGGTGGTGCGCGACGACGACTCCCCGGGCTTGGCGGGGCCGTTGCCCTCGCCTTCGGCCCAGGGGGTCGCGACCGACGACAGCCCCACGGCCTTGAACTTCCGCGGGCCCGCCATGCGGAGGTGGAGGCGGGCCGACTCGACGCGCTTGCCCTTGATCGGGGCGACGTCGAGGTTGAAGAGCAGGAGGTTGTGGATGCCTTTGACCCGCAGCTGGGAGCGGCCGCCGCCGTTGACGTTCTCCTCGCTGTCGGAGAAGTACATCGACGTGTCGGCACTGACTTCGAGGCGCTTGTCCTGGACCAGCAGGGTGAGCAGCAAGAGGACGCTCATGGACCCGCCTCCGAAATCGATCCCGCCTTGCCGAATAAGTGGCGTTAGACTGAGGAAGTATAACGGCACAAATATGGCGATGCTGCTCCTCCTCCTTGCCGTGAGCTCCGTCGAAGGGCTCGCGCTCCAGAGCGAGGCCGCCCTGGCCGGGAAGATCGACAGCCAGATTCCCTGGCTCCACGACGGCACCGAGCTCATCGACATGGAGCTCGCCGCCGGCCATCACCCGCAGTTCCCCGAGGCGCGCGAGGCGAAGAACCTGCGCGTCGACCGCCGCCCGCTCCTCGAGCGCGCCCAGGCGAAGGCGCGGGACGAGAAGAAGCTGATCCTGTGGTACGTCCCGCGGGTCGTCGGCCTCCACATGTACCGGGCCGTCCTGCCCGACCGCTACATGAAGACCGCCGTCTTCACGGACCCGCGCGTCGTCCGCTTCGTTAGCGACCGCTTCGTGCCGCTGCGCATGTGCGCCGACGGCATCGCCGGCGTCAAGCCCTTCGAATTCGTCGAGCCCGGCTTCCTCTTCCTGACGCCCGACGGCAAGGTCGTGCACACGCTCGACCGCCTCCGCACCTTCAACGCCGCCTGGTTCCTCGCGGCCTTCCAGGAGGTGCTCCGCGCGAACCCGGGCTACGGCTCGGCGGACGTCGCGCCGCTTCCGACGTCCGAAGCCGAAACCCAGTACGGCCTGGCCGTCCGCGACGCCTGGAGCGGCAAGGATCCCGCGCCGCGGCTGCGCGACATCCTCAAGCGGCATCCCGACTCCCCCTGGGCCTGGCGCGCCGCCGCCAACGTGGTGAAGGCGGAAGACACGCTGCCCCTCGGCCCCCTCGCCCACCATCTCGAGGACATCTACGCCCCGCTTCCGAAAGGCGCGCCGACCAGCACCCGCCTGCCCGCGAAGGACGTCGCGAGCGCGGCGAAGGGGGCCGTCGACTTCCTCCTCCGCGCGCAGTGGGAGGACGGGAGCTGGCGGGACGCGCGCTACGGCTACTGGCCGGACGCGGAGATCCTGCCGAACGTCTGGGGGGCGATCACGGCTCTCGCGGCGCTCGCGCTGCTGGAGTGGGGCGATCCGCGGGCGGACGCGGCGCTCGCGAAGGCGGACGCCTACCTCAAGAACCCGGCGAACTTCGCGAAGGACCGCCACGAGGAGTGCTACGCGCACGCCTTCCGCCTGCACTACTTCGCCCGCCGCGGCGACACGACGTCGATGGCCAAAGTCGTCGCCCGCCTCGCCGCCATCCAGGAGGACGAGGGCTTCTGGTCGCACGAGTACGCGAACGCGTTCTCGACGGCCGCCGTCGTCCACGCGCTGGCGACGGCCCGGGCGGCCGGCGCGGAGGTCCCCGACTATCTGCTCCAGCGGGCGGCGGACGCGCTGCTGTCGGCGCGCGACCCCCAGGGCCGCCAGCCTTACCGGGTCGGCGAGAAGCCGGACAACGACAAGAGCACGAGCGCGCGCACGGCGCTCTGCGAGCTGGCCCTGAAGGGCTGCGGCCGGCCGGCGGACGTGGCGGGGGGCGTCGAACGCTACTGGAAGTTCATCAAGAACATGGAAGGCGTGCGGATCTACGACTACCACTCCGACGGCCGCCTGGCGGGCTTTTTCTACTTCCACGCCGCCTTCCACACGCTGGAGGCGGCGCGGACGCTGCCCGAGCCGGCGCGGGGGACGTCGCTGAAGCGCTTCCGCGAGACCCTGCTCCAGATCCCCGAGATCGACGGCAGCTTCATCGACAGCCACGAGATCGGCAAGAGTTACGGCACGGCCGTCGCGCTGCTGATGCTGGCCCGCTCGCGGGAGTGACCGGCGCCGCCGATCGCTCGACGGCGCCGGCCGCGCGTTCTAGTTCCGGGCCCGCGGATCATCCGCGGGATTGACGTACGTGATCCCCCACGGTCCGGCGCCGCTCACCTGGATGACCGTCTCTTCCTTGGTGAAGGCGAAATGCGGGCTCTTCGCGGGCAGAGACAGGAACGCGCCCGCCTTCATGCCCTTGGCCTTGGACGCGTCGAACGTGTCCCCCAGCGCCGCGTGGAAGCCCCCGGAGAGCACGGTCACCATCTCGGTGCCCGGATGGAAGTGCGGAGGGATCTTGTAGTCCGCGGGCAGCTTCGCGCGGAACGTGAAGGGCCCCTCCTTCTTCATGTCCCCCTGCAGGAACACCACCTTCATCCCCGGAGGCAGCGACGGCGGACCGGCCTCCCACTTCAGGTCGGCCTCCTGAATCATGACCGGCGCGTCCTGGGCGGCAAGCGTCGCCGCGGCGAGAACCACGAGCAGCGTCTTCATGGATCAGCTCCTAAAAAAGAGGACACATCCAGAACCTTCCATCCAATCTCGCGTCCCACCCGCGTCCCGTATCCCACCTTCCGACCGTCGGCGCTGAACGCCGGGTCGCTCACCCGCCCGGGCGCGGGGAACTTCCGGTCGCCCACGACGACGTACGGCGTGGCCCCGACATCCGCCGCGTACGCGACCGTCCGGCCGTCGGGGCTGAACACGGGACGTCCCACCAGGCTGAACAGCTCGCCCGGAGGACGCCCCGGCACGACCACCCGGGCCTGGGAGCCCTCGACGTAGCCGACGGCCCGCCCGTCGTCGCTCAGGAAAACCCGCGCGGGCGCGACGTCCAGCGCGATCTCCCGGTCCCCGACCACCAGCCTCCACCAGCCCCGCTTCGCCCCGTACGCGATCGTCCGGCCGTCGGCGCTGATCGCCGGATCCGTCATGAGCTCGCACGCCGGCCCCCGTTCGGTTCCCAGGACCGCGAAGCAGCGGTCCCCTAGATGGGCGCGGTACGCCACGCGCGTCCCGTCGCGGCTCAGGACCGGCGTGCCCACCTGGTCGAACGCCTCGCCCCGGCGGCCGTCGACGGCGACGCATTCTTTCGACGCGGACGTCAGACGGACCGCGACGGTCGTCCCGTCTTCGCTGAACGCCAACGGCCAGCTCGGCGCCCACGCGGGGCCGTGCTCGGAGAGGAGGCGGTCGTCGATCCCGATCACCTGACGTCCGCCTTCCGACCCGAGGAACGCGACGCGCTCCCCCCTCGCGCTGAGCGCGATTCATCAGAGGGAGTCGAAGCGCTTGCTCCTCCACTCTCCGCGGACCGCGCGGCTGCCGTCCGGCGCGCGCTCCGCGTAGGCGCAGTGGCGGCCGTCGCGGCTGAACGCGACCGGGACGTCGACCCGCACGCCTTCCGGGATCGTCGCGAGCGGGCCCGCGGCGCAGTTTACGGTGAGCAGGGTCGAACCGCCCGCAAGGAAAAGAAGCCAGAGCGACCGGGACATGGATGCGATGGTAGCGGGGGCGCCCCCGAAGTGCCTACCAGCCGCGGGCGACGGCCTCCGCGACCCCCTGGGTGAAGGCGGGCTTGGGGAGGCCGGTCTCGCCGCGATGGCCCAGCGTGCGGAGGAAGTCGACGAACGCCGCGTTCCCGGCCAGGCCGTAGTAGGCGGCCGTCGAGGAGGCCCCGGCCGCCGTCATGTCGGTGAGCCACGAGAAGTAGATCGAAGCGATCTTCGACGCGTGCCGGTCCCAGGCCGCGAACGCGTGGGCGACGAACTGCCGCTGCTTCTCCTCCGTGCCGCCGCAGGCGGCGCCCGAGGCGTAGCCCAGCTCGACGACGTGGATCGGCTGCGCGTAGCCCAGCGCGACCAGGGCGTCGAGGTCCGCCTCGACCGTCGCGGGGGGAAGGAACTGGAACCCCCCGTCCATCGGATAGTGGGTGGCGAGCACGAGGTCGGCCGCCGCGTTGATCGACTGGAAGCGCGCGGGATGGTCGGACGTCAGGCCCTTGAGCGTGCCCACGGTGCCGACCTGGAGGCCGGGCCGCAGCGTCCGCGCGTGGGCCGCCGTCTGCGCGAAGAACGTCGAAAAGGCCGTCCAGCCCGCGTCGCTGGAGCCGAGATACGCGTCGATCTCGTTGCCGATCGCGAGCCCCGCGAGCGTCACCGCGCCGATGCGCGAGAACACCAGGTCCAGCAGCGCCTTGAACCGCGCGATCATCGTCGCGTGGTCGAAGGCCGTCGACGCCAGGTCGGCCGGCACTTCCTTGGCGACGGTGTTGATGGGCCGCAGCGTGAGGAAGAGGCGCAGGCCCCGGGCGGGATAGTAGGTGTTGGCGACGTCCAGGAAGGTCGTGTCGAACACGCCGGCGGAGGTTTCGATCGACGGCCAGTCGAAGGAGAGATCGACGGCCTCCATGCCCAGGGTGGCGGCGGCCGTGACGGCCTGATCGTAGGTCTCGCCGACGGCGGGACCGACGTGCCAGCCCAGGACGCGGGACCCCTTGGGGACGACGTTGGGGCCGTCGTCGCCGCCTCCGCCGCCGCAGGCCGGAATCACGAGGGCCACGAGAAGGCCGACTTTTCTCATGGCCTAGGTACCGCGGGGCCGGCGATCCGGTTTCAGTCCTTGCGCCAGAGGGCGTCGATCAGCTCCAGCGCGCGGCGCGCGGGCTCTTCCGCCGCCCAGTTGAAATGCGCGAAGTCCTTCTTCGAGTTCGTCTGCGCCGCCGTGAAGATCCGGATCTGGTAGTAGAGGGCGACTCGCTCGAGGCGGGTCTCGGTCACGTCCTTGAACTCCACGCGGATCGGCGGCTGGCCCTCGGCCCGCGCTTCGAAGCCCAGGTCGTCGACGTGCCACTCCTTGATCGCGTCTTTTTCCAGGGAGCGCTTCGGGGTCGTGTACGCCGCGGCGTCGGAGGTCGCCATCGCCGCCTTCAGCTTGTCCATGGCGACGTCCCGCGGGATGAGCTTGGACGCGCTCGTGTCGACCCGGATCGGCTTGCGGCAGGAGACGGCCAGGAGGAGCAGGAGCGGCGCCCAGCGGAGCTTCACGGTTTCACCTTGCGCACGGCGTGCCCTTCCGCGGCCTTGCCGCCCGACGCGGCGCAGACCGCCGCGCCGTACGGATACACCGCTTCCGGACGCGAGATCTTCTGGACTTTCAGCAGGGTCACGACGGCCCCCTCGTGCACGGCTTCGAGCGCGTCGCCCACCGCGACTTTGACGTTCGCGTCGAGGCGGACGAAGACCCCGTACTCGGGATGCACGAACTTGATCGTCCCCACCTGGCTCGGCAGCGGAGGAGCCGGAGGGGGCGGCGGCGGCGGAGCCGGAGGCGGCGGGGGCGGAGTCACGGGCTCGGGGGGAGGCGGCGCGGGCGGCGGCGGAGGCGGAGGCGGCGAAAGCTCCCGGGGCGCTTTCGTGTCGGGGGGCGCGACGACGACCGGCGGCGGCGCCACGACGGGCTCGGGAACCGGGACCGGCTCGGGCGCGGGAGGCGTTGTTCGAAAGTCACCTGGTGACTTTCGAACATCAGGTTCGGGAGGCAGCGGCTCCGGCGACTGGACCGCCACCTCGAGCGGCGGAGCGGGCGGCGGCGTCTCCTCGGGAGCGCTCCGGCCGCCCCAGATCAGCCCCGCGATCCCGAGAAGGGCGAGCAGGACCGTGCCGGCGACGAGCGGAAGACGGCCGCGCGGCGGGATGTCCTCCCACGCGCGCCGCCAGACGGGCCGTGACGCGGGGGCTTTCTTGACGATCGCCGGAACGCCCCGGCCGTCGAGCCAGCGCGTGAGGCCCGCCGCGAGCGCGGCGGCGCTGGGCCGCGCTTTCGGATCGACGGCCATGGCTTTCACGATGAGGTCTTCGACGTCCCCCGGGATGAGCGGATTGGCCCGCCCGGGCGGCTCCGGGGAATCGGGGGCCGGCGCGCGTCCGACGGCGAGCGCGTAGAGCACGGCGCCGAGCGAATAGACGTTCGCGGGAGTCTCGACCGCCCGCCCGGCCCGGACCTCGGGGGCCTGGAACGCGGGGTCGGACGTCGAGCGCGCGCGCTCGTACCCGGCGAGGACGACGAGGCCGTGGCGCACCCGCAGGCAGTCGGGCTGGATGCCGGGATGGACGGCGCCGCGGTTGGCGGCGTGATCGACGCCCGTCGCCGCGTCGCGGACGGCGCCGACGGCTTCCCGGAGGTCGGGGGACGACGCGTCGACGCGCTCGCCGCCCGCGTCCCGGAAGACGATGTACGCGCGGCCGCGATACGTCCCCGCGTCGAGGGCGGGGGCGAGGTGCGGGTGGACGAGGGAGGCCGCGCGTTTCGCCGCGCCGACCGCCTCCTCGAGCGGCCAGGCCTCGGGCAGCAGGCGCACGGCGACTTCGCGCGCGCCGCGCGTGTCCCGGGCGCGGTAGAGCACGCCGGCCGGCCCGCGGTCCAGCTCCTCCCGCAGCGAGCAGGACCCCACGAGCGGCGGGGCGCCGCAGGAGCCGCAATCGCCGCGTCCCTCGACGGCGCCGCCGCAGTTCGGACACAGCCCTCGTTCGTCGGACGTACGTCCTCCCTAGGGCTTGGAGGCCGGCGCCTGCTCGGGCGGCTTCGAGTACGCGCGCGTCCCCTCGCGCGGGGACGTTCCTTCGGGCCGGAGCAGGTCCCCCGCGCGGCGGCTGAGCTCCGCGACGGAGGCGGTCAGGCCGGCCAGGGATCGCTGGAGATCCTGGGAAAAGTGGCGCGCCTGCCGGAGCCGCACCTGCATGGCGCGGATGCGCTGCTGCCGCGTGCGCTCGTCCACGAGCGCGGCGTTGGCCGCGTGGACCTGCTTCTCGAGGTCGGAGACTTTCTTCTCCTGCGCGGCCACGGTCTTCAGGGCCTCGTCGATCGCGCTCTGGAGCCGGTCGTCGATGCGGGGCATCGCGACCGCGTCCTTCGGCTTGGGCCGGGGGGGGTCGCCGGGCTTCGCGGTCGTCTCGAACGACCGCACCATCTCGTCGAGCATCGCCATCCGGCGCTCGAGGTCCTCGGACAGCTGCTTGGTCTGGCCGATCTTGATCTGCGTCTCGCGGGCGTGCTGCTCCTGGGCGCGGGCGCGGATGAGCTCCTTCTGGGCCTCGTGCAGCTTCCGGTCGTACTCGGTCGCCTCGCGCTCGCGGTCGCGGATCTCGGCGGTGATGGTCTTCAGCGCGTCGTCCAGGCGGTCGGCCATGTCGCGGGGGCCGCGGTCGGCGGCCGGCTCCTCTTCTTTTTTCGGCTTGCTCACCCAGTCGCGGATCTTGCTCAGGCCGTCGCCCACCGCCTTCAGCCGCGCGGTGATCTTCTCGCCCGTCGACCCCGAGACGGCGACGAGCCGGGACCGGGAGCCGGTCTCGTACGAGCGGAGGGTGACCTCGATGTCGACGAGGGTCTCCTCGGCGTCGGCAAGCTTCTGGGTGACCTGGGCGAACTCGCGCTCCAGGCGCGAGCGGAGCCGGAGGATGTCCTCGTCGGTGGCGGGAGTGCTCGGTTCGGGGTCGGCGTTCTTGGGCGGTTCGGGAGCGTCGGCGGCCATGCGAAATTCCTCCCCAGTCGTTCAGCCCGCTCGAAACGCCCCTCTCTCCGCCTTAGTATATCGCCGCTCCCGCGCAAGTGGGGGACGGACCGACGTTGTCGGGCCTCGCCATCCGGCTCGCGCGCGGGTTCAGGGCGTTTCCAGGTCCTGCCAGCGGGCGTAGGACGTCTCGAGGTCCCGCTCGACCTGTTTCAATTCCGCCTGGGACGCGGCGATCCGCTCGGCGCCCTGCCGGTGCCAGCCGGGGTCCGCCATAAGGGCGTGCAGCTCCGCCTGGCGCGCCTCGAGCTCCTCGATCCGCCGCGGCAGCGCGTCGAGCTCCCGCTGCTCCTTGTAGCTCAGCTTGCGCGGGCCCGCCGGGGGCGGCGGAGGGGGCGGCGGCGGCGCGGCGCGCGCGACCTCCTTCGCGGCCGGGACGCGCTGCCGGACGTAGTCGTCCCAGCCGCCCACGTACTCCTTCACCTCGCCGCCGCCCTCGAACGCGATCACGCTCGTCACCACGTTGTTCAGGAAGGCGCGGTCGTGGCTCACCAGGAAGACCGTCCCCGGATAGTCGATGAGCAGCTCCTCGAGCAGCTCCAGCGTCTCGGTGTCGAGGTCGTTCGTCGGCTCGTCGAGCACCAGCACGTTCGAGGGCTTCGCGAACATGCGGGCCAGCAGCAGGCGGTTGCGCTCGCCCCCCGACAGCACGCCCACGCCCAGCCGCGCCCGGTCCGGCGGGAACAGGAAGTCGCCGAGATAGCTCAGCACGTGGCGGGGCTGGCCGTTGACCTCGAACTTCTCCAGGCCGTCGGCCACCGACTCCCAGACCGACTTCCCCGGGTCCAGCCGCGTGAGCAGCTGGTCGAAGTAGCCGACCTCCCGCCGCGTCCCCAGCTCGATCCGGCCCGCGTCCGGCGCCAGCTCCCCCAGCAGGATCCGCAGCAGCGTGGTCTTCCCCGCCCCGTTGGGCCCGATCAGGCCGACCCGGTCGCCCCGGCCGATCTCGACGCTGAAGTTCCTGAGGATGGCGCGCTCGCCGTAGGAGAAGCTGATGTCCACCGCCTTCACCACCCGCTGCCCCGAGCGATCCGCTTCCCGCGCCTCCAGCTTGGCGGTCCCCAGCGCCGCCCGGCGCGACTGCCGCTCCACCCGCATCTCCATCAACGCCCGCACGCGGCCTTCGTTCCGTTTGCGCCGCGCCTTCATCCCCCGGCGCAGCCAGACCTCCTCCTGGGCCAGCTTCTTGTCGAACTGCGCCTCCGCCTTCGCCTCGGCCTCGAGCAGCTCGTCGCGGCGGAAGAGGAACGTGTCGTAGTCCGTCGTGAAGTCGAAGAGCCGCCCGCGCTCCACCTCGACGATCCGCGTCGCCAGCCCGCGCAGGAACGCGCGGTCGTGGGTGATGAAGATCGACGTCCCCCGGAAGCCCTTGAGGAATTCCTCGAGCCAGACGATCGACGCGACGTCCAGATGGTTCGTGGGCTCGTCGAGCAGGAGGAGGTCGGGCTCCCCGACGAGGGCGCGCGCGAGCAGCACGCGGCGCTTCTTGCCGGCCGACAGGGTGTCGAAGACCTCCTCCCCGTCCAGCTTCATCTCCTCCAGCGTGCGCTCGACCCGGCGCAGCGGCTCCCATCCGTCTTCGAGCGGGGTGCCGTGGAGGTGGTACGCGACGACCGCGGCGCCGATCGGGCCCAGGCCGTCGGCCACCCGCTCGAACACGGTCCCGCCGAGGCCGGCCGGGACGTCCTGCTGAAGGTAGGCCGTCTTCGTGCCGGTCGCGAACGCGATCGTGCCGGCTTCGGGCTTGAGCTCGCCGGCGACCAGCCGGAGGAGGGTCGACTTCCCCGCGCCGTTGCGCCCGAGGAGGCCCACGCGTTCGCCGCGCTCGACGCTCAGCGTGACGTGGTCGAGCAGCGGCGGGTGGGAGTAGCCGAAGGTGAGCTCGGAGAGGCTCAAGGTGGACATCGAGGGCGCCCACTTTACCCAGGTCCAGGTCTCAGGTCCAGGTCCAGGTAGGCCCCCCCGGGGGGCGGGGGGGGACCGCTACCTCCTGGACCTGGACCTGTTTCCTGGACCTGTTTTTTTGTGTCGATTCCCGCCTTCCCCGTTCGACGTGAAGGTGAAGGCCGGAAAGGGAAAGCCGGCTGGAGAAACGTAACCCGTTAGGAGACAGGAAGATGCGATTCATGGTGATGGTGCCCGCGAACGAGGATTCGGAAGCCGGCCGGATGCCGGAAGGCGCCGCCGAGATGTTCGCGGCGATGGCCCGGTTCAACGAGGAGATGGCGAAGGCGGGCGTGATGCTCGCCGGGGAGGGGCTGCAGCCCAGCTCGAAGGGCTGCAAGATCCGCTTCCAGGCGGGCGGCAAGACGACCGTCGTCGACGGCCCCTTCGCCGAGGCGAAGGAGCTGATCGCCGGCTACTGGATCATCCAGACCAAGACGAAGCAGGAGGCGATCGACTGGATCAAGCGCGCGCCTTTCGGGAGCGGCACGGAGCTGCAGCTCCGCCAGATCTTCGAGACGTCCGACTTCCCCGACGAGGTCTTCCCGCCCGAGGAGAAGGCGAAGGAAGAGGCCCTGCGCACGGAGCTCGAAAAGAAGCACGGAAAGAAAGGATAGGCCATGCGCTTCATGATGCTGGTGATCCCCAAGGGCTACGAAACGGCGCCCGCCGACGCGGTCAAGACGCTCGACACGAAGCGGATGGAGCAGATGATGAAGTACAACGAGTCGCTGCAGAAGGCCGGCGTGCTGCTGGCCCTCGACGGCCTCCATCCGCCCTCCACCGGCGCGCGGGTGCGCTACAAGGGCGGCAAGGCGACGGCCGTCGACGGCCCCTTCTCCGAGGCGAAGGAAGTCGTCGGCGGCTACTGGATGATCCAGGTGAAGTCGCGCGAAGAGGCGATCGAGTGGGCGAAGCGCGCCCCCATGAGCGACGACGAGATCATCGAGGTCCGCCGCGTGCAGGAGATGGAGGACTACAGCGAGGAGGGACAGAAGGTCGCCGAGAAGTTCCCCGAGATCAAGAAGAAGGCCGCCAAAGCGCGGAAATGATCTAATCGTCGGCCGTGACGGCGGCCGACACCCATCGCGCGATCGAGGCGGTCTGGCGGATCGAATCCGCCCGCCTCATCGCCGGTCTCGCGCGGATGACGCGGGACGTCGGCCTGGCCGAAGACCTCGCCCAGGACGCGCTCGTGGCCGCGCTCGAACAGTGGCCTGGGTCGGGCGTCCCGGAGAACCCGGGCGCCTGGCTCATGGCCGCGGCGAAGAACAAGGGCATCGACCTCCTCCGCCGCCACAAGAAACTCGAGGAGATCCGCCGCGCCATGGAAACGCCCTCCGCGGAGGTCGAGGAGGACGACGACCTCCTCCGCCTCGTCTTCGTGGCCTGCCACCCGGTGCTCGCGCCGGAGGCGCGGGTGGCGCTGACGCTGCGGCTGCTCGGGGGCCTGACGACCGACGAGATCGCGCGGGCGTTCCTGGTGCCCGAGCCGACGATCGCCCAGCGGATCGTCCGCGCCAAGAAGACGCTGGCGGAGCAGCGCGTGCCCTTCGAGGTGCCGGCCGCGGCCGACCTGAGCGCCCGCCTCGGGTCCGTGCTCGAAGTGCTCTACCTGGTCTTCAACGAGGGCTACGCGGCGACGGCCGGCGACGACTGGACGCGGCCGGCCCTCTGCGAGGACGCGCTCCGCCTCGGCCGCATGCTGGCCGAGCTCGCGCCCGAGCCGGAGGTCCACGGCCTCGTCGCGCTGATGGAGATCCAGGCCTCCCGCCTGGGCGCGCGCGTCGGGCCGTCGGGCGAGCCCATCCTGCTGCTCGACCAGAACCGCGCGCGCTGGGACCCGCTGCTCATCCGCCGCGGGCTGGCGGCGCTGGAGCGCGCCGGGACGTCGAAGGGCCCCTACGTCCTCCAGGCGGCGATCGCGGCCTGCCACGCGCGGGCCCGGGCCGCGGCGGACACGGACTGGGCGCGGATCGCCGGCCTCTACGCGGAGCTGATGGGCGTCGCGCCCTCGCCGGTCGTCGAGCTGAACCGCGCGGTGGCCGTCGCCATGGCCTCCGGTCCCGCCGCCGGCCTGGCGATCGCGGACGCTCTGCGGGAGGACCCGTCGCTGCGGCGCTATCACCTGCTGCCGAGCGTGCGGGGCGAGCTGCTCGGCCGGCTCGGCCGTTTCGAGGAGGCCCGCGGGGAGTGCGAGCGGGCGGCCGGGCTGACGCGCAACGCGCGCGAGCGCGAGCTCCTCCTCCGCCGCGCCGCCGATTTCGGCGCGAAGGCGCGCGGCGGCCATTGACAGGCCCCCGGAACAGGGTAGCATTACCCTGGTATGCATTAATTATTCATTGAGGAGGGACCCGTGAAACGCGCACTGGGATTCGTGGCCGCCGCGATCGTCCTGCCGGCCTGCGGCCACACCGACCATGAGGTCGTCGTGACCCCTCCCCCGGCGTTCGGAACCCTGCAGTTCCTCGCCGCCGCCGTCCAGATCGACGAGGACGACGCCGCCGGCTTCGTCACGCTGACCGTCACGCGGACCGGCGGCACCAGCGGCGACGTCACGGTGGACTGGGCCACCGCCACGGGAAGCGCCGGCGCGGCCGACTTCACGGGCGCCTCCAGCACGCTCACCTGGCTGGCGGGCGACGCCACCCCCAAGACCTTCACCGTCAACATCGCCACCGACGCCGCCGCCGAGGGCTCCGAGTTCTTCTCGGTCACCCTCACCAACGCCACGGGTGGCGCCGCCCTCGGCGTGATCACGACGGCGGACGTCGAGATCCTCGACACGACCGACCTGCCCGTCTCCGGCAGCTTGCAGTTCATGGCCTCCACCATTCCGACGGCCGAAGGCACGACCGTCAACGTCATCGTGACCCGCACCGGCGGCAGCACGGGCGCGATCAGCGTCGAAGTGGACTCGCCCGGCGGCACGGCCGCGGCCCCGGGGGACTACACGAACCCGGGCTTCCCCGTCACCCTCACGTGGGCCGCGGGGGACATCGCGGCCAAGTCCGTCGACATCCTGATCGTCGACGACGCGCCCGGCGGCGACGCGAACGTGGAGACGATCCAGCTCGCGCTGCAGAACCCGTTGAACACGTCCGGGGGTCCCGCGCCAATTCTCGGCACCACGCAGGCGACCACCGTGGAGATCACGGACGGGGACGCGGGCGGCTCCGTGGAATTCACCTCCCTCACGTACAGCATCGGGGAGAACGGCACGACGGGCGTCCTCAAGGTGACCCGCACCGGCGGCACCCTGGGCGCGGCCTCCGTCCAGGTCTCGGTCACCGGCGGCACCGCGGCCCCGGGAGACTTCACCTTCACGAGCCCGACTCTCGTGTCGTGGGCGGACGGCGTCGGCGGCGACGTCGACGTGAACGTCGCCGTCGTGGACGACCCCGACATGCTGGGCGACGTGACCGTGACGTTCGGCCTGGCGGCCCCGACGGGCGCGGCCCTCGGCGGCGTGGTCTCGACGACGCTGACCATCACGGACGACGAAACCATCCCGACCGCCGGCGAAATCGCGATCACCCTGGTGTCCACCACGGTCGCCGAAGGCGGAGGGCCGATCACCCTCACGCTCACCCGGCAGAACGGCAGCCTGAACGCGGTCGAGGTCACGATCACGACGACCGACCTGACGGCCACGAGCTCCGGGAATCCCGCCGCGAAGCAGGACTACGTGGCGGTCAACCAGGTGGTTCATTGGAACAACGGGGAGGGCGGCGTCAAGCTCGTCCAGATCACCATCGTCAACAACGACGGCACCGTCGGACAGACTGGAGACACGAACCTCGGCACCGAGCAGTTCCGGATCAACGGGTCGGTGACGCTCGGCACCGCCACGATCTCCACCAGCCTTCCGATCGACATCACCATCCAGGACGACTAAAACCGGGGAGGGACGGCCGCCGCGCGGCGGCCGTCCCTCCGACACTTCAGCTCTTGGGCAGCTCGAGGGTGGGCTTGGCGTCGTCGCCCTTGGCTTCGAGCCAGGTCTTCGAGCCGGACGCCTCCATCGCGACGGCCCCGCCGTGCTCGGTGGCGATGTAGAGCTTCGGGGCGTCCTTCGAGAACCACGTCGAGCTCTCGTAATCCTTGCCCTGGACGTTCACCGTCGCGTCGACGCGCTTGCAGTCGAACGAGCCGGCCTTGACGTCCTTCTTCTCGCTGGACTCCTTGATCCGCGCCTTCGGAGCGTCGCCCGCCGCGGCGGCCGGCTCCTTCACCGCGATCGACGTCCACTCCTTGTCGCCCTTCGCGGCGGCCCAGGCCTTCCGGATCTTCCGGTCGCCGCCGATCTGGAAGAGAAAGCCGTAGGATGTCGGGCCCGCCTCCGTCCAGTGCTCGACCAGCCAGTCGGCGCCGCTCTTCCCGACCACCTTGACCGTCTGGGTCATTTTGGTGCCGGACGCGTCCGCCACGTAGGTCGCGAACTGCCCTTCCTTCGCCGACGACAGGTCGCCCCCGAACTGATTGTTCTGGCACTCCGCGGGCTTGTACCCGCCGGCCCCACCGCCGCCTCCCATCATCGGAAGACCGCCGCAGGCCGCGAAGGACGTCGCCGCGACCGCCGCCACCAGAGTCATGATTCGACGCATGTTCCCTCCTTGGATGTCCACGCCGGGGGACGTCCCCGGCACGGAGTCCGGAGAGGACTCAGGGCCGCCCGGTTACCGCGAAAGCGTGACAATCCGCGGAAGCGGCGGCTCACCCGAGTATGTTGTACCGGCGTGCCCCCCTGCTCCTCCTGGCCGCCCTCGCCCTCCCGGCCTGCCATGACGACGACGACGGGAGCGGCGGCGGCAGCGGCGGCGGCGGAAGCGGCGGCGCCCGCGCGGACGGAACGCTGGCGGCCGCGCTGAGCGGCAATCAGGAAGCGCCGCCGGTCCTCACGTTCGCGGAAGGCGCCGCGAGCTTCTTCATCCCCGCCAACCGCGACCGCCTCCAGTTCACGGTGAGCACGTTCAATCTCACGGGCATCACGATGGCCCACATCCATCTGGGGCCGATCGGCGTCGACGGCCCGATCATTTTCGACCTGGCGACGGCTCCGTTCGTGGGCACGGTCCAGGGCACGCTGACCGCGGCGAACTTGCGGCCGACGACGGGCGCCTCCACGTTCGAGGAGGCGCTGAACGCGGTGCTCAGCGGCGCCGCCTACGTCAACGTGCACACGCTGGCGTTCCCGGACGGCGAAATCCGCGGCCAGATCGGCCCGGCCACCTTCCGGGCCTCGCTGGACGGCACGCGGATGCTGCCGGCGGTGTCGACGACCGGCACGGGCGTGGCCGGAGTGGCGCTGAACATCGACCAGACCCAGATGAGTTTCACCCTGGACGTCGCCGGCCTGAGCGGCCCCCCGACCGCGGCGCGGATCCATGTCGCGCCGGCCGGCCTGAACGGCCCGCCGATCTTCAACCTGTCGACGACGATGTTCGACACCCGCGTGGCCGGCACGCTCTCGGCCGCCGACCTGCAGCCCCAGTTGACGGTGGACGTCATTACGTTCCCGGACGCCGTCGACGCCCTGCTCAGCGGCAACGCCTACGTGCTCGTGACCACGGCGGCGTTTCCCGGCGGCGAGATCCGCGGCCAGCTCCTGCCCGGCCCCCTCCCGCCCCCGCCGGCGCCGGTCGTTCCTCCCGCGCCCCCGCTGACCGAGCCCACGCCCGCGCCCGTTCCCACGCCGGTTCCGGCTCCCATCCCGGTGGTCCCGGTGATTCCTCCGGTCGGCGCTCCGCTCGTCCTGCCGATCATGATGGTCCAGCCGGGGCTTCCGCCGGTCTCGAGCCCCAGCGTCCCCCCGAGCTCGAACCTGACCGTGCCTCCCACGACGCCCGTCTTCGCGCCGGTCACCAATCCGGCCCTGCCTCCGGTCTCGAGCCCGAGCGTCCCGCCGAGCTCGAACGTGACCGTGCCGGCCACGACACCCGTGTTCGGACCCGTCACGAATCCGACCTTCCCGCCGTTCACGGCGCCCACGACGGTCCCGCCGACCTCGACCGTCCCGACCACGACGCCGACCTTCGGGCCGGCCACCAACTTCACCGTCCCGCCGTAGCGGCGAGGCGAAGGGAGTCGGGATCGTCGACCTCCACCAGCCCGCGCTCGATCTCGTCTTCCGACCGCTTGACGTGGATCCGGACGCCGAACGTGAGGTTCACGCGGAGGTTCCACAGGGTGCCGTCGCGGACGGCGTAGACGCTGGCGCCGAGGTCTTCCGCGGCGCTGCCCTCGGTGGGCGTCAGCACGCGGCGGACGCGGCCCTGGAGGTCGATCAACACGAACTCCCGCCAGGGCCCGCCGGGCAGCTCCTCGCTCAGGGTGGACACGAGGGCGAGCGGGCGGGAGTCCCGCTCCGCCACGAGTCCCAGCGGCGATCGCCAGACGCGCATCAGCGGGAGCCGAGGACCTCGGCTTCCTCGTCGAGGCCCTCGACCGCGAGGCGGGTGTCGCGCACCAGCAGCACGCAGCCGACGAGCAGGCAGAGGACGCCGAAGGCGCCGACGGCGAGGGCGACGCCGGCGATCGCCTTCGCGCCGCCCGGCATGCCCAGGGCGCCCAGGACGGTGCCGAGGATGGCGATGATGGTCGTCGAGGCGAAGCTGCCCAGGGCGGCGAAGAAGGCCTGCATGGCGCGGAGGAGCAGCTTCGCGCGCGTGCGGAGGCGGGTGACCCGTTTCGCCCGCCCTTCCCGCAGAGGCGAGGCGGGCTCCAGCCGTTCCAGCTCGCGGGCGGTCTCGCGGAAGCGGTCGATGGCCCGGGCCAGGCGATTGCCGCTGCCGAGGGCGAGCACGGACATGGCGTTGGTCAGGATGGCGGGGGCGACGATGACCGTCATCGCCGAGAAGGGGTTGTCGCCCAGGAAGCCCTGCATGCGGGGCTCAACCTAAATCATTCCGGCGTAGACTGGAAGTGTTAACGTTCCAATCGGGTTCGGACGTTAACACTTCGATTGGAACGAGATCGCATGAGCCTCAAGAGCGCCTGGCCCCAGGTCTGGGCCATCGTGCGCCCGCGCCGCGGCCTGCTCCTCGGCGGCCTGCTCCTCATGCTCGTCAACCGCTTCTCCGGCCTCGTGCTGCCCGCGTCCGCGCAGGTCCTGGTCGACGACGTCCTGAGCGGCCGCCGGCCCGGCCTGCTGGTGCCCCTCGCCGCCGCCGTCCTGGGCGCGACGGTCGTGCAGGCGGCGACGTCCTTCGCGCTCTTCGAGCTGCTCTCGAAGGCGGCCCAGCGGCTCATCGCCGAGCTGCGCCGCAAGATCCAGAGCCACGTCGGGCGCCTGCCCGTCGCCTACTACGACGCGAACAAGACCGGCGCGCTGGTCTCGCGCATCATGACGGACGTCGAAGGCGTCCGCAACCTCATCGGCACCGGCCTGGTCGAGTTCGCGGGCGGGCTGGTGACGGGCGTGGTCGCCCTCGTCGTGCTGCTCTCGATCAACGCGACGATGACGCTGATCGCGCTGGCCTGCCTGGCGGTCTTCGTCGTCGGCCTGCGGCGCGCCTTCCGGACGCTGCGGCCGATGTACCGCGAGCGCGGCAAGATCAACGCCGAGGTCACCGGCCGGCTGTCCGAGTCGCTGGGCGGCGTGCGCGTCGTGAAGGGCTACCACGCGGAGCGCCGCGAGGAAGCCGTCTTCGCGGGCGGCGTGGGGCGCCTGCTGAAGAACATCCTGAGCACGCTGACCGGCACCGCCTGGCTCAGCGTCGCCACCACGCTGCTGATGGGCGTCGTCGGCGCGGCCGTCATGTTCCTCGGCGCCCGCGAGATCCAGGCGGGCCGGCTCACCCTCGGTCAGTTCCTGACCTACAACATCTTCCTCGGCTATCTCGCCGCGCCCGTGTTCCAGATCGTCAACATCGGCACCCAGATCACGGAGGCCGTCGCCGGCCTCGACCGGACGCGCGAGGTGCTCGCCGAGCGCCCCGAGGACGAGGATCCCGCGCGCGACGTCCTCCCCGGCGAGATCCGCGGCGAGGTGCGCTTCGAGGACGTCGACTTCCACTACGAGCCCGGCAAGCCCGTCCTGAAGAACGTCAGCTTCGTCGCCGAGCCCGGCACCGTCACCGCCCTGGTCGGCTCCTCGGGCTCCGGGAAGTCGACGATCATCAACCTGATCGCGGCGTTCTACAAGGCCGTCCGCGGCCGGATCCTCGTCGACGGGCGGGAGCTCGACCGCCTCCGCCTCGACGCGTACCGCGCGGCCCTGGGCGTCGTGCTCCAGGAGTCCTTCCTCTTCGACGGCACGATCCGGGAGAACGTGGCGTTCTCGCGGCCGGAGGCGTCGAACGACGACGTCCTCCGCGTCAGCCGGATCGCGCGGGTGGACGAGTTCGCGGAGAAGTTCCCCGAGGGCTACGACACGGTGGTGGGCGAGCGCGGGGTGAAGCTCTCCGGCGGGCAGCGGCAGCGGATCTCGATCGCGCGCGCGCTGCTGGCGGATCCGCGGATCCTGATCCTGGACGAGGCGACGTCGAGCCTCGACTCGGAGTCGGAGGGGCTGATCCAGCAGGGGCTGTCGAAGCTGATGGAAGGCCGGACGACGTTCGTGATCGCGCACCGGCTGAGCACGATCCGGCGGGCGCATCAGATCCTGGTGGTGGAGGGCGGGGAGGTCGTCGAGCGCGGCACGCACGAGGCGCTCGCCGCGGCGCGGGGCCGCTACTACGAGCTCTACACGCGCCAGCAGGGCCTGAACCGGGACCTGTTTCTCGCGCCCGGCGAGGGGGAGTCGACGGCCGAAGCGCCCGCATCCCCGGCCCCCTCGGAGCCCGGCCCCGTCTAGCCGTCGTCTCTCGTCGTCGCTTGGAGCTACTTAAGACAGCACTGCTTGTACTTCTTGCCGCTGCCGCAGGGGCAGGGATCGTTGCGGCCGACCTTGGCCTGGGCGGACTTGATCGGCGCGGGGCCTTCGCGCACGGCGCGCGCGTAGAGCCAGGCGCCGTCGATCTTGTGGAACTCGGCCTTCTCGTGCATCGGATTCTCGGCGTCGCCTTCTTTGTAGTAGGCGGTGAAGTCGACGTAGGCGGTGTCCGGCCGCACGCCCGGCTCGTGCGTGTGGATGACCAGGCGCGTCCAGTCCCGGCCCTCCACCTCTCCTTCGGCGACGTAAGGCTCGTTCGCCGTCTTCGCGTAGCTCCGGTGCAGGTGCTCCCAGTTCCGCGCCACGTGGGCGGTGAAGCGCGAGCGCATCAGCTTTTCCGCGTTCTCGGCGGGCTTCTCCCGCTTCAGGATGGGCTCGCAGCAGGCGGCGAACTTCTGGCCGGTCCCGCAGGGGCAGGGCTGCTCGCCGCGGGGCGGCTGGAACGTGGAGGGGCTCTTGCCCTTCTTCTCGCCGTCGTGGTCGCAGGGCCCGTCGTGCTTCTCGTGCTTCGCGCTCATGCGGCGGATTATGGCATAGGACCGCGGACTTGGGAAGGTTCGGGGTCCGGCGGGCTCCGCCGCCGGACCCCCGGAAAAGTTACTTCTGCTTGCAGCAGGCGTCGCCCTTCTTGCAGCAGTCGGGCACCTGCGCGAGGGCCGCTTCCGCCTTCTTGCAGCAGTCGGCCTTCGGCGTCGCCGAGCAGCACGCCGCCTTCTCGGCGCAGCACTTGGGCACCTGCGCCTTGGCCTCCGCCGCCTTCTTGCAGCAGTCCGCCATCTGCGAGGTCCCCGAGGCGCCGCCGCTACAGGCCGCCAGTCCGAACGCCAGGAACAAGCCGGTCAGGATCACGCGCATCGCTCATCTCCCATCAAGGTCACGCTGAGATAACAGGCCCCGGCGCCCGTTTATTCACGCGTTCAGCAGGCGATAGATGAGCGGGTCGCCCAGGCTCGACGCCACGTGCCGCGCCGTCGAGAAGTCGTGCCGCGCCGTGTGCCGGTGCGGGACCGACACGATGACCGCCCCCGCCGCCGCCGCCGCCCGCGTCCCCGCCTCGCTGTCCTCCAGGACCAGCATGTCGGACGTCGACACCCCCAGCGTCTCCGCCGCCTTCAGGTAGATGTCCGGCTCGGGCTTTCCGCGCGCGACATCCTCCGCCGTCAGCGTCATCGCGAAGCGCGGCAGCAGCTGGTAGCGCGAGAGGATGTTCTCCATGTAGCGGCGGGGGGAGGACGTCGCGACCCCCTTCGGCAGCTTCCGCGCCTCGATGTGCGCCAGGAGCTCGAAGAGCGCGGGCATCGGGGCCAGGTGGGCGTCGAGGAGATCCATGAAGATCTTCCGCAGCTCGGCGCCGATCGCCTCGACGGGCTCGCGGAGCCCGGTCGTCTCGACGAGATGGCGCAGCGCTTCGGGGCCCCGGCGGCCGATCATCCCGTCGCGGACGCGGTCGGTCATCTCCAGGCCGCGGCGGCGCATGAACTCGCCGCCGGCGATGTCGAAGACGTCCTCCGTGTTGAACATGAGGCCGTCGAGATCGAAGACCACGGCGCGGATCGGCATGCGGCGACGAAGATACGCCATCCGCGGGGGCGGGTCAACGCGCGCTGAAGCTGATCTTCACCCGGGCGGGGGCGGTCTCGGAATCGTTGAGGACGGCCCAGAGGTAGTAGCCGGAGCTGAATTTTCCCGTCAGGGTGCGCGTGCTCCCCCGGGCGACCTCGCTCGCGCCCGCCACGAGCGTGAAGATGTCCTTCTCGCTGGGCGTCTTCCCGGAGGCGCGGGAGACGCCCATGTGGACGGGGCCGTCGAGGGCCGTGACCGTGAAGGTGTAGCCGTAGGAGCCCGAGATGTCGAGCGTGCCGCTGTGCTCCCCCTCGGGTTCGAGCGTGACCAGCTTGTTTTCGATCGTCTCGCCGAGGATGCCCCGCGACACCCGGCAGACCTTGAGGCCCAGGCCCCCGATGACGAGGAGGACGGCGAGCGCGCCGCCGATCGTGAACTTGGCGCCGCCGCCGGACCGGAGGGGCGTACGGCGCCGCGGCCGGATCGGGACGGCGGCGGCCGCGGCCGCCGCGCGACCGGCGGCGCTGGGCTCCGGGGGAGGCTCGTCGGTCAGCAGATCGTCCGACGGAGCGGGCTTGGTTGCGGCCTTCGACGCGGGCCTCGGGCAGCGCAGGCAGGTCCGCGAGCCGGCCGGCAGGGGGCGCTGGCAGGTGGGGCAGATCACTCCGAAGAATATAGAACACGCCGGTTCAGGAATACCCTGAATTCCGCCCATTGACGGAGCCCGCGCCGGCGTCTAGTGGTTCGACTAACTTGATTCCGTAGGTTGCCCCCTTCGGGCGCAACCCACGGAATCAAAGTTGACTCACCACTAGCTTGGCCCCGGCATGCTGGAAGACCGCGACGTCAAGATTCTCGTGATCGTCGGGCTGATCGTCCAGGCGGCGGCGATCGGGCTCGGCTTCACCGCGCTCGGCTGGCGCTGGCCGCTGATCGCGGCGGCCGTCGCCGTCGCGTTGGGCGCGCTCCTGCTTTCCCGGAGAGCCTGGTGGATCCCCGCGATCGTGATCCCGATCGCCGCCTGGCACGGGATGTCGGACGCCGCCGCCTGGCCGCTCCGGATCGTCTTCACCCTCGAGGCGCTGCTCCAGGCCGCCGTCCTCATCTTCCTGCTGACGTTCCGGATGACGCGCCTCTGGTAAGGACGAGCTCGATCGAGAGCAGGGTCACGCGCTCGCCCCGGCGCAGCGGCTCGCGCCCGTGCACCACGCCGCGGGCCTCCACGGCGAGCGCGTCCCCGGGACGGAGGTCGACGCGGCGCACGGAGCCGTCGGGACGGTGGGCGAAGAAGCGCGACGGCCGCGCGCCGTCGTCGGGTGGCCGCCGCTCCAGGCACAGCAGCACGTTGACCGCGTACTTCGGGTCGTCGGGATGCGGCCAGAAGAAGTCGCCCGGCCGGGAATAGAAGAGGTAGCGGGCTTCGAAGCCCGGCGCCACGCGTTTCCGCACGGCGCGCCCGACGGCCGCCATCAGCCGCGGATCCACGGCCAGCTCGCGGCCGAGCGGGCCCGGACGCCGCCCGCTGGAGCGACGTCCCCGGCGGACGTGCGCGCGCGTTTCGGCGAGCAGCTTCGCCAGGTCGCGGGGGCGGAGGAACGGCAGGCGCCCGAGCGGATGGACGCCCGACCCGTAGAGCCGCGCGAAGACCCGGACGACCGTGCCGAACGCGGCGCCGAGGAGGGGATCGGCCGGAGGCTCGCCGTCGGGCGCGAGGGCGCCGGCCGCGTAGGCGACCAGCACGCGCAGAGGCCGGTAGTCGCCGTCGCCGCGGCGCGCGATCTCGGCGGCGAGCCGGCGCGCGAGGCGCTCCCGGGGACCCGCCCAGCTTCCGCCGAGGGCACGCGCCCGGCCCAGGACACGGGAGATCCGGCGGCGCGGGTCGCGCGCGCCGGACACCTCGCTAAGGTTGGTCTGGGTCGGGAGCTGGAAGCCGACATCCCCCGCGGCGAGCAGGAGGTCGAACAGCATCCGCTCGCGTGGAGGGAGCGTGGGGCGCACGGCGGCCACGGCGGCCCGGGCCCGAAGGGCGAGCCGGCTGCTCAGACGGCCCCGCTTAGGGCTGCGAGAAGTTGAAGTCTTCGGGGCCGGCGAGGCCGCCGCTGACGAACAGGCCGCCGCGGATGTCCTTGCAATCCTGCTTGGACAGCTCCTTGACCTTGCCCTTCGGCGCGGCCTTCGGAGCGGGCTTCGCGTTCTTCTTCGGATTGGCCATGGCACCCTCCCTGAAATCTTCCCTTCGAAGGTAGCGGAGCGTCCCCGCCGCTTCAAGGGAATTTACTTCGAGGTCAGCGTCTCGAGGAAAGCCAGCAGCGAGGCCAGCTCCTTCGGCGTGAGCGCGGCCACCAGGCCCTCGGGCATCATCGAGAGGTCGGCTTTCTTGCGCTGCTCGATCCGGCTCTTGACCAGCGTCTGCCGCTCGCCGCCCGCCGTGCGGATCGTCAGGTCTTCCGCGCCCTCGTCGGTGACGAAGCCGACGACCCGGTCGCCGTTCGACATCCCGAAGATGAAGCTCTCGAAGCCCTGCGCGATCACCGCGTTGGGCTTCAGGATCGACTGGATCAGGACCGGCTTCTCGTAGCGCTTCGCGATGTCCAGAAGCATCGGCCCGCGCGGCGCCTCGGCCGGCGAGATCGTGTGGCACGACGCGCAGCCCTGCCGCTGGAAGAGTTTCGCGCCCAGCGCCGCGTCGCCCGGCTCCTTCAAGACCGCCGCCTGCGCCTCCTCGAACGCCATCCCGCCCACGCCGCCCTTGGCGCCCTTCGCCTGGGCTTCGAGGACCCGCTTCAGGTCGACCTCCGGCGCCGCCGAGATCTCCGCCGCGGCGCCCGTCGCCACGCCCGCCAGGATCACCTTGTGCCGCGCCAGCTGCGCCAGCACGTGCGGGCCGTCGGGCGTCGACAGCGCCGCGCGCAACGCCGCCTCGATCTTCGGGCTCTCCTCCCACTTCGCGCGCCGGTAGTAGGGCCCGGAGGAATCCGGCCGCGTCCCCCACCAGTCCTTGTCCGGCCACTCCCCTTCCTTGTGATAGAGCCGGACCAGCGCCGTCAGCGCCGCCTTGCCGCGTTTCGCGATCAGGCCGTCCACGGCCTCCGCCGTGTGCATCCAGCGCAGCGCGCGGTACGCCCCGCTCGACTCCGACGCTAGGCAGAGCTTCGCGGCCTTCGTCGCGGCCAGGGCGCGATACGCCACGTGCGCGACCGCGGGATCGGGGTCGTCGGCCGCCTTCACGAGCGCGGGGTCGGGCTTGTTCAGACGTCCGAGGCCGACGGCCGCCGCGGCCCGCACGCGCGGGTTCGGGTCGGCGAGGGCCGCGACGAAGGGGGCCGAGGGGACGTCGGCGAGATCCCGGTCCGCCAGCGCGCGGAGCGCGAACTCGCGGAGCTCGGGCTTCTCGGCCAGGCGCAGCAAGGCGGGCGTCGACTTCCCCAGCTGCTTCAGCGTGAAGATCGCGGCGACCTTGGCGGCGAGAGGCCCGTCGAGCGTCTCCAGGCCGTCGGCGGAGCCGCGGCGAAGGATCTCGCGCTGGGCGCGGAAGCGCAGCACCGCGCTGTCGGACGCGAGGTGCTTGAGGAGGTCGCCTTTCTTGAGATCCTTGAGATCCGGGAAGGGCGCGGCCTTCCAGCCTTTCGGGGTGAGCCGGACGACGAAGCCGACGTTGGGCCCCTTGTAGCTGAATTCTCCGCCGCGCCAGCTGGCCGCGTAGAGGCGTCCGGCGCCGTCGACGTCCATCGACGTCACGCGGTCGAGGCGGAGGAAGTCCTTCTGCTCGACGGTGAAGCCCGCGCCCTTGGCGGCGAGCGGATGGAGGTACATCTGGCCGCGGCCCCAGTCGGCCGTCAGCAGCCCCCGCAGCCACGGCTCGTCGACGTGGAGCGCGCCGGTGCCGGAGCCGCCGCCGTAGATCGCGAGCGGCTCGAAGAGCTCGTCGGCGAAGTTCTTGTAGAGCGACGGATAGCCCATGTGGGCGCTCTGGGGGAGGTAGCTCACCCGGATGTCCCAGCCGCCGCCGTCGTTCGTGTTGTCGCGCGTGAAGCAGTTCAGGAAGGGGTCGATCGCGACGTCGCAGATGTTCCGCGTGCCGCGGGCGTAGACCTCGAGCTCGCGGCCGTCGGGCCGCACGCGCGCGATCCCGCCGCCGAGGAGCTGGTGGCTTTTGCCGTCGACGTCCACGCAGGTGTGGTAGCCGTAGTCGCCGACGGCGATGTAGATCCAGCCGTCGATGCCCATGCGGATCGCGTTGGTCGTGTGGTCGGCGCCGCGGCCCGCCACGATCTTCTCCGGGCTGATGCCCTTGAGGAGGACCTGTTCCTCGTCGGCCACGCCGTCGCCGTTCGTGTCGCGGTAGCGCGTGAGGAAGGGCGGGTGGAGCACCCAGAGGGTCCCGTCGTCCCAGACCAGGCCGCGGGGATGGCGCATCCTGGCGAAGACTTTCACGTCCTCCGCCTTGCCGTCGCCGTCCGCGTCGACGCAGCGCAGGACCTTGCCGTAGCCCTCGACTTTGCCGAGCGAGCCGTTCTCGTCGACCCCCACGAAGAGCGTCCCGTCGGGAGTCGCGGCCAGGCACACCGGATAATTCACGACGGGCGGCTCGCCGAAGAGCGTGACGTCGAACTCGGGCGGCGCCTTGACGCCCTTGAGGGGGTCGGGCAGCTTCGCGGCCGGCGCGTCGCCTTCGTAGGCCTCGAACTCGAAGAAGCTGGCCCAGCCACCCTTCGAACCCAGGCAGGTCACGCGCAGGTGGCGGACGTCGGCCCCCGCGGCGAACTTCGTCCAGGCCTTGCCGTCCGTCGAGCCTTCGATCTCGTGGCGGACGTCGCTTTCCCAGCTGATCCGGACGGTCTTGACCTTCTTCGCCGCGCCGAGATCGACCTGCCACCACTGCGGGAACGTCCCGGCGCTGGCGCACCAGCGGGTGTCGGGGCTGCCGTCGACGGCCTTCGCCGCCAGGTTCCCCTTCCCCGCTTCTTCGCTGGAGGCCGTCGCGGGCTTTCCCTGGGCGAGGTTGACTTGGAGCAGCGCCAGCAGGAGCGTCGTCGTCATGGGGCTATATAACGCCGCTCATGACCTTCGTTTCCTCGGCCTAGGGGATGTTAACCCTTGCCTTCGCTAAGAGGGGCCTTAGAATAAGTCAGGGGTCAGCACCCTCGATATGGCGGAAGAAAAAGAAACCCTGCACTTCGGCGCGATCGCGATGAAGCTCGGCTTCACCTCCCTGGAGAAGGTGGACGAGTGCCTGCGGCTCCAGGAGAAGATGAAGGAGCTGGGGGTCGCTCCCAAGAAGCTCGGCGAGATCATGCTCGCCAAGGGCTACCTCACCGACGCCCAGGTGAAGGAGATCTTCAAGTACCAGGGCATGAAGGGCGGCCACACCTCCATCCAGGGCTACAAGATCATCTCCAAGATCGGCCAGGGCGCGATGGGCTCCATCTACAAGGCCCTCCAGGTCTCGATGGACCGCATCGTCGCCATCAAGTGCCTCGCCCCCAAGTACGCCCAGAACGACAAGTTCCGCGAGCGCTTCCTGCGCGAGGCCCGGGCCGTCGCGCGCCTCAACCACCCGAACATCATCCAGGGCATCGACGTCGGCGACTCCAACGGCGTGCACTACTTCGCCATGGAGTACATCGACGGCCCCACGGTCGGCGAGCTGCTCAAGCGCGGCGGCGCGCTGGACGAGAAGCGGGCGCTCAACATCATGACCCAGATCGCCCGCGCCCTGCAGCACGCCTTCAACCACGGGATCATCCACCGCGACATCAAGCCCGATAACATCATGCTCACGCGCGAAGGCGTCGCGAAGCTCTGCGACCTGGGCCTCGCCAAGGTCGCCACGCCGCAGGACTCCGACGCCGCCGGGACGAAGCCGGGGGCGTCGATGGGCACCCCCTACTACATCGCCCCCGAGCAGGCCCGCGGCGAGCAGACCGTCGACACCCGCGCCGACATCTACTCGCTCGGCGCGAGCTTCTACCACATGACGGCGGGCGACGTCCCCTTCCCCGGCCAGAGCGCGGCGGACGTCATCAGCAAGCACCTCACCGAGCCGGTCACGCCGCCCCGGGTGAAGAACCCGCTGATCTCGGGCCAGGTGGACTGGGTCATCGTGAAGATGATGCAGAAGGCCCGCGAGGACCGCTACCAGACGCCCAACGACGTCGTGAAGGACCTCGAGGCCATCGCGGCGGGCGCCATGCCCGACGGCTACGCGCAGGAGGTCGAGGAAAACTCCTCCTCCATCCCCAAGCTCCGCCGCTCCCGCCTCATCCGCCGCGCCTCGCGGTTCCGCCGCCGCTAGCGCCGCCCGCTATACTAAGGCGTGCCCCGATCCATCAACGGCTTCGGCACCAGCTATCACGGGAACGGCGCCTCCATCCACTGGGAGAAGCCGGCCCCCTTCGCGCTGGGCGACCATGACGCGATCGAGTGCTCGATCGCCCTGGGCTTCCCGGTCTTCCCCGGCGACGCCTGCCACACGTTCCTGTGGTCCCACCGCGAGTGCCGGGTGATTCGGATCCGCAGGAGCGCCCCCCTGATTCTGCACGCCCTCCTTCGACCTTACGTGCTGGTCGCGACGTGGCTGGCGATGGGCTTCCTGATACTCATGGCCGTCGCGATCCCGGTCCTGCATTTCTCGGGAGTCGGCACGGGCAAGATGAACGCCGACGCGTGGAAGGTGTTCGCGATTCCCGCCGCCGTGGCCCTCGGCGGCATGGGGCTGCTTTCGCTGCTCAACACTCCCTTTCGCCGCGCTCGGGACATCCGGCTCGTCACGGGACCTCACGAGGCGGGTTCGAGCGATCCCGCCACCTGGCTGGAGCCTCCCTCCGAGGACTTCGCCCGGCCGTTCGATGGGGATTCGGCGCGTCGCGCGCTTCAAGAGGGGCAGTTCTCCAAAGCCATGTACGCGGCCCGCATCCTGGCCGCGCGGGGGGACGACCGCGGCGAAGCCCTGACGGACGAGATCCTGGCCGACCCGCGCGTCCTCGACCGCCTTCCGGCCCTGAGGCGTCGCCCCTGGCTCCGCCAGGAGCTCTTCCCCGAGGATCGCGGCCTGCGCATTCCGCTGGAGAACCGCGGCTCCTACGCCACCTGGGGAGGGATCAGCTCGACGAACGCGGGGTACCACGGGTAGGCGATTTGTCCACCCCCGCGTCGACTTCCGCCGTGTTCCTTCAGATATGATCCGACTCGCGCTCGCCGCCCTGCTTCTCGCGTCTTCTCCCGCCGACGAACGTCCAAACATCGTCTTCATCCTCGCCGACGACCTGGGCGTCAACGACCTGTCGTGCTACGGGCGCGCCGACCAGCCCACGCCGCACCTCGACAAGCTGGCGACGGAAGGCGCCCGCTTCACGAGCGCCTACTGCGCCCAGCCGATCTGCTCCCCGAGCCGCGCCGCGATCCTGACCGGCAAGGCCCCCGCGCGCCTCCGCCTCACCACCTTCCTCCCGGGCCGCGGCAACCACCCCTCCCAGCTCCTGCTCAACGCCCCCTCCCCGCCCGGCCTCCCCCTCGAGGAAGTCACGCTCGCCGAACGGCTCAAGGCGGCGGGCTACGCGACGGCCGCCGTCGGCAAGTGGCACCTGGGCAACAAGGGCCTGCAGCCGACCGACCAGGGCTTCGACGTCCATCATCCCGGCCAGGCGAACACGAAGCCCTCGGCGACCGAAGGCAGCAAAGGCGAGCACGATCTGACCGCCGCCGCCGAGCGCTTCCTCGAAGCCCACAAGGAGAAGCCCTTCTTCCTCTACCTCGCCCACAACACGCCCCACATCCCCTACGACGCGCCCGCCGACCCGCGCCCGAACGCCTTCAACCCGGTCTACGCGGCCGTGATCCGGACGATGGACGACGTCGTGGGCCGCCTGATGGCGAAGATCGACGCCCTCGGCCTCCGCGAGAAGACGATCGTCGTGTTCACGTCCGACAACGGCGGCCTGCACGTCCTCGAAATGGCCAAGACGCCCGCCACGCACAACACCCCCTTCCGCGCCGGCAAGGGCTTCGTCTACGAAGGCGGCCTGCGGATCCCGCTGATCGTCCGCTGGCCCGGAAAGGTCAAGGCGTCGGTCGTCGACACCCCCGTGATCGGCACCGACTGGACCCCGACCTTCCTCGACCTGGCCGGCGTGAAGACCGAGGACGCCTTCGACGGCCAGAGCGTCGCGCCCGTGCTGCGCGGCGAAACAGCCGGTTCGATTCGCCCGTTCTTCTGGCACTTCCCGCAGTACACGAACCAGGGCGGCCGGCCCGCCGGCGCCGTCCGCGAGGGCGACTGGAAGCTCGTCGAGCACTACGAGGACGGCCGGCTCGAGCTCTTCAACCTCGCGAAGGACGTCGGCGAAACCGCCGACCTCGCCGCCCAGGAGCCCGGCCGCGTCGCCGCGCTGCGGGGCAAGCTCGAGGCCTGGCGCCGCGCGGTGAAGGCGGACGTCAATCCGCCGAACCCCGACTACAGCCCGTCCGCCGCGAAGCCGCTGTACGGGGACGTCGACGTCTCCCGCCTCGCGCCCGACAAATCGTCGAGCGCGATGGCCGAAGCGCTGGACGCCTGGCGCAAGGGCATGAACAAGCCGGGGCCGGCGGGCGGCGGCGCGCTGATCCTCCACGCGCGGGACGCGAAGGTGACCGGCGCGAAGCTCCAGTACGAGGCCCCGCCGCACAAGGACACGCTGGGCTACTGGGTCAACCCGGCGGACACCGCGGAGTGGAGCTTCGACGTCCCCAAGGCCGGCGCGTACGCCGTCGAGGTGCTCCAAGGCTGCGGCAAGGGCTGCGGGGGCTCGGAGGTGGAGCTCGCGTTCGGCGCGACGTCCCTCACGTTCAAGGTCGAGGAGACCGGCCACTTCCAGCGCTTCGTGCCGCGGACGGTGGGCACGGTGACGCTGGAGAAGGGCCCCGCGACGCTGAAGCTGAGCGCGAAGTCCAAGCCCGGCCCCGCCGTGATGGACCTGCGCCGGGTCACGCTCAAGGCGGACTAGTCGGCTTCGAGGGTCAGGACGACCTTCACCTTCTTCAGGGCCTCCGCGTCGAGGGCGCCCTCCTCGGCGAACCCGATCGCGCCGCGCGAGTCGCCCACGAGACGGATCAGCCGGGCGGCGGTGTCGACCTGCGTCGCCGGCTCCACGGCGGACTGGTACTGCAGCTTCACCCAGTGCCGGGACAGGACGGCGCTGGACATCCCGAGCACCTTCTGCAGGAAGACGGCGCGCTCGGCGTGGCCTTCCGTGAGGTCGACGGGCCGGACTTTTTCGTTGGCGTCGAAGCCGGGCGTCTCGCTCAGCTCGGACAGCACTCCCTTCCAGGTGGTGTGCTTCTTCAGGAACAGCTCGCGGGCCCGCTCGGGCGTCAGCGCGCCCACCGGGTTGCCCGCGTTCACGATGACGACGACCTTCTTCCGGGTCGTCTGGAGGGTGGCGACGTCCGCGGCCAGGGCCGTCGACAGGAGCCCGCACAGCATCAGCGTCTTCATGGTCGTTCCTCTAGAAGCCATACGCCAGCTGGGCGACGACGGCGTTCGCGTCCCGCGCGCCGTCGAAGTGGGCCGCGTACTCCAGCTTGAACCGCATGTTGGCGTTGAGGTCGTAGTTGGCGCCGATCATGACGGCGTGGGCCTCGGGGATGAAGAAGCGCGTGAGGGTGTCGTCGTCGCGGCGCAGGCCGAAGTACGGGCCCTGCTGATCGCTGGGCAGGTTGGTGTAGTCGTAGCGGATGTAGGGGTGCAGGGTGTTCTCGACCAGATTGATCGAGAGCTCCGCGGTGAACCCGTGCATGAGGTACGAGGAGCGGTCCAGATTCCCGATCTCGTCGCGCTGGGTCGACACCACGAACTCCGCCAGCAGGTTGAAGGTCTCGCCGTAGTACGTGACGTAGGGGTTGAAGCCGAACTCCCGCAGCCGGACTTTTTCCGCTCCGTCGATGACGACCGTCGTGCCGTAGCCGTCGACCTTCCGCGTCCGGATCACGTCCGTCCAGCCGCTGACGCCCACCAGGAAGTCGCTGAAGCCCGGGACTTCCCACTCCAGCAGGAGCGTCTGCTCCTTGCCGAGGCGGTCGCGCGCGAAGATGTTCTCGGTGGGCTCGATCCCCCGGCCGTTGGCCAGGCCCACGACGTACTTGAAGGTCTGCCCGAACAGCTGGAAGCGCCCGTGGACGTTCACGCCGGTCGAATGCGTGGGGACGAAGTTCAGCTCCTCCTCGAAGAGGTCGGGGATCAGCACGGAGTGCATCAGCCAGGCCCGCGAGTAGAGGAAGCGGTTGTGGTAGCCGATCGGCGTGAAGAAGAACCCGGCCTGCACGTTGAAGAGCTCGTTGTGGCGGTAGTCGATGTAGAAGCGCTCGAAGTCGAGCGCGATCTCGTTCGACGTCCCCCGCTCCACCTGCAGGTTCACCTCGCCCTGGAAGACGACGTTGTCGGCGACGTCCGCCGTCACCACGAAGTCGGTGCCGACGACCCCGAAGCCGTCCCCGTAGCTGTTCAGCGGGAAGTCGTCCGTCCCGAACGCCTCGAAGAGGGCGGCGTCGTGCTTGTCGGCGCTGGCGCCGAACTCGGTTCCGAGCGAGACGTCGGCGAACGCGGAGAAGCGGACCTTGTCCTTCAAGCGGCCCAGCAGGCCGGGATCGGCGGGTTCGGCCTGGGTCAGGAGCAGCGCGAGCCAGAGCATGTCAGCCTCCTCAGCGGGACGTCGGGGCCACCACGGCCACGGGGGATGTCAGGCTATCCAGGAAATCGAGCAGATCGCGGATCTCCGCCTCCTGGAGCCCCAGGGGGCGGACGTCGGGGGAATGCGCCTCGGGATCCTTGTGCCGTCCGCCCTGGTTGTAGAAGCGGACGACGTCCTCCAGCGTCTTCGCCGAGCCGTCGTGGAAGTACGGCGGGGAGAGCTTCACGTTGCGGAGCCCCGGCGTCTTGAAGGCGCCGCGGTGGCCGAAGAACGGATAGGGCCGCATGGAGAACTCGATGTTCCGCACGACGGCGATCCGGCCGGGATCGGACGTCGACACGCCCGTGTTGTGGAACTTCCCGTCCGTGAAGGCCGGCCCGGCGTGGCAGGCGGCGCAATTGGCCTTGCCCAGGAACAGCTTCATCCCGCGGACGGCGCCGGGGGTCAGCGCGGACGCGTCTCCCCCGAGGTAGCGGTCGAAGGGCGCGCCGGCGGAGATCAGGGAGCGCTCGAAGGACGCGAGGGCGTCCAGGACGTTGCCCCCCTTCAGCCCGGAGCCCGGGTACGCGGCCTCGAACCCGGAGACGTAGGCGGGATCGCGCGCCAGCTTTTCCACGACGGCGTCGACGGTCACGCCCATCTCGTCGGGGCTCTCGAGGACCATGCGCGCCTGATCTTCGAGGGAGCCGGCCCGGCCGTCCCAGAAGAAGCGCCCGACCCAGGCCAGGTTGTAGAGCGAGGGCGTGTGGCGCCGGAGCGTCTTCCCGCCGAGGCCCACCGCCGTCGGCCGGCCGTCGGACAGCCCCAGCTCCGGCCGATGGCAGCTCGCGCAGGAGAGGCTGCCGTCGCGCGACAGGCCGGCGTCGAAGAAGAGGCGGCGGCCGAGCTCGACCCGCGCGGGCGGCGGGGCCGGGACGGCCGACGGGTCCAGCGCGCCGAGCCGCCCGGCGGCCGCGCCGTCCCCGTCGCGGGACAGCGCCGCGCAGCCCGCCAGCGCGAGGAGGAGGGACGTCGTCGCGCCTCTCATGCCCCCTCCTTCACTTTGAAGCGGCGGATCAGGCGCTCCTGCTCCTTCGCGATCTCGGCCAGGCGGGCCGCGGCCTTGCGGGTCTCCTCGGCGCCGCCCGACGCCCCGCGCGCGGCGTCCGCCACGAGGGCGATGCTCCGGGCGATCTCGTGGTTGTCGTGGGCGGTCTGCCGGAACATGACGTTCATTTCGTTCGTGGTGGCGGTCTGCTCCTCGACGGCCGTCGCGATCATCTGCTGGGTCTGCGAGATCTCCTTGACGGTGCGGGTGATCTGCCCGATGGCGTCGATCGCCTGGCTGGAGCTCTTCTGGATCGCCAGGATCTGGGACGTGATCTCTTCCGTGGCCCGGGCCGTCTTCCGCGCGAGCTCCTTGACCTCGCCGGCGACGACGCCGAAGCCGCGGCCCACGTCGCCCGCCCGCGCGGCCTCGATGGTCGCGTTCAGGGCGAGCAGGTTGGTCTGCTCCGCGATCGACGTGATGAGCTTGACGACCTTCCCGATCTCCATGCTGGCGGAGCCGAGCAGGTTGACGGCCGCGTTGGCGCCGTCGGCCAGGTCGACGGCCGCCACGGACACGGCGGACGCGCGCGCGGCGTTGCGGGCCACCTCGCGGATGCTGGCGTTCATCTGCCCCGCCGCCGCGGCCACGGACTCGGTGTTCCGGCTCAGCTGCTCGCTGCTGGTCTGGACGCGGGCGGCCTGCGAAGAGGCGTCCCCCGCGTTCCGGTTCATGGAGTCCGAGACGGCGGTGAGCCCGCCGGACGCCTCGCTGAGCATGCGCGCGTTCTGCGTGATGGACAGAAGCGCCTCGCGCATGCCCTCCTGCATGCCCCGGATGGACCCCATGAGCTGGCCGAACTCGTCGGACCGCGCGTCCGTCAGCGATTCCGTCAGGTCGCCCGTGGCCAGCGTCGCGACGTGCGTCGACACCTTCCGCAGCGGCCCCGTGACCGCGCGGAGGGTGAGCCAGGCCAGGAACACGCCGGAAGGAACGGCGATCACGAGCACGGCGCGCGAGACGCGGCTCGTGGAGCGGCCCAGGCCGAGGAGCTCCGCGGAGGCGCCGGAGGCGCCGCGCTGCTGGTCGGAGAGGGCCGCGTGCAGGAGGGAGGCCGCGTCCGCCATCCTCTCGCGGCAGCGGGCGACCTCCTGATTCCGGACCTCCGGAGTGGCCGCGTCGAAGATGTTGAGCGTATGCTCGGTGATGGCGTTCAGGTGCCTCACGAGCTCGGCGGTCCAGGCCATCCCGCGCAGCGCCGGGGAGTCGAGGGCGGCGGTCAGCTCCTTGCGCGCCTCGGCCGCCTTGCGGGCGGACGTGTCGATCTGGGTGACCACCATGTCCATCGACCAGTAGCGGAAGTCGTCGAAACGGGTGGTCGCCTCGGTGAGCAGCTTCTGCTGGTCCAGGGCCCGGTTGAGGCCTTCGATCGCGTCCTGCTCGCGGGCGAGGAGGATCTGCTGGTAGAGGAGGGCGCCCCCCAGGAGGCCCAGGAGGAGGGCGTTCATGAGAATGAGCCTGGAGCGCAGGCTCCAGGTCCGCCGTGTCGCTGCCGCCATGTCGCCGAGTCCCGCTGGTCGGATCCGCGCCGACCGCACGTCCTCCCTTCAGGGCTTTCGCCCCGTCTCTCCCCGCGGCCCGGCCCGATCCGGGATCCGTGGGACCGCGGAAGTATAGCGCCGTAAATAATCCATGGGGCCGGAAAATGAGAACGACTTAGAAGCGCTCGCCCGCGAAGGCGAAGCGGAAGAGGAAGTCGCGGAACGAAGGGGCCACGACGCGGAGCTCGTGGAGGTCCTCGATGTTCACGACCGGCGACGTCCCCGGCGCCCGGAGGTCGAGGAAATACGAGCCGCAGTCCTGGCAGTGGCTCTGCGTGCCGATCATGACGAAGGCCGGGTTGTAGCAGGGCTTCGCGGCCAGCCGCGGATTCTTCGCCACCTTGGCCTTCAGCCGCCGGCGCTCCTTGACGGCGGTCTCCAGGCTGAAGTCGTACTGGTGCGGATGCCGCGTGAAGGACCCGTCCGACGCGTAGGCCTTGGATTCGCCCTTGAACATGTCGCCGCAATCGCGGCCGGCGGCCCGGAGAAAAACCAGGTAGTCCTCCGGCAGGGGACGTCCGACCAGCCGCTCGAACTCCCGGATTTCCTCCTCGCCGGCGCCTTTCGCCCGCTCCGCGAAGCCGGCCCGCCGGCGCGCGTAGTAGGCCAGGAGCTCCCCGATCGGGAGATCCTTCATGGACTCGTGCATGCCCCAGAATACTCCGCTATCATGCGGCCATGAAGAAGATCGTGCCGTGCCTGTGGTTCGACGGCCAGGCGTTGGAAGCGGCGAAGTTCTACACGTCGATCCTCAAGAAGAAGTCGAAGATCCTCTCGATCTCGCGCTACGGCGACACCAACTCGCACGGCCCCAAGGGCTCGGTGCTGGCCGTGACCTTCACGCTGCTGGGCCAGGAGTTCATGGCGCTGAACGGCGGGCCGGAGTACAAGCCCACGCCGGCCCTCTCGCTCCTGATCGGCTGCGACACGCAGAAGGAGATCGACACGCTCTGGGCCGGCCTGATCTCCGGCGGCGGCAAGGAAGTCCAGTGCGGCTGGCTCGAGGACCGTTACGGCTACTCCTGGCAGGTCGCGCCCGCCAAGATCCTGCGGATGATCACCGACAAGAATCAGGCCGCGGCCGACCGCGTGATGGCCGAAGTCATGAAGATGGTGAAGCTCGACCTCAAGACGCTCGAAAAAGCCTACAAAGGACGCTGACGATGATCCTCCTCCTCGCGCTTCTTCTCCTCCAGGAGCCGCCCGCCTCGACCTCCGCCGCGCTCAAGCCCTACGTCGAGCGCCGCGAGCTCGCCGGGGCCGTCGCCCTCGTCGCCTCGAAAGACAAGATCCTCAGCCTGGAGGCCGTCGGCTTTCAGGACGTCGCCGCCTCGATCCCCCTCAAGACCGACGCCGTCTTCTGGATCGCCTCGCAGTCCAAGCCGATCACGGCGGCGGCCGTCATGATGCTCGTCGACGAGGGGAAGATCGCGCTCGACGACCCGGTCGAGAAGCACCTGCCCGAGTTCAAGGGGCAGATGGTGGCCGTCGAACGCGACGCCGACCACGTCCTCCTCCGCAAGCCGGCCCGGCCGCCCACGATCCGCGACTGCCTCAACCACACCAGCGGCATGAAGTTCAGCTCGCCGATGGAGAAGCCCACGCTCGACGGCCTGTCGCTCAAGGACGCGGCCCGCTCCTACGCGATGATGCCGCTCGAATCCGAGCCGGGCGCGAAGTACCAGTACTCGAACGCCGGCATCAACACCGCCGCGCGGATCCTGGAAGTCGTCGCCGGCGTCTCCTACGAAGCCTTCATGCACGACCGCCTTTTCGCCCCGCTCGGCATGAAGGACACCACGTTCTGGCCCGACGAGGGCCAGCTCGCGCGGCTCGCCAAGCCCTACAAGCCCAACGCGGCGAAGGACGGGCTCGAGGAAACGACGATCTCGCAGCTCACCTATCCGCTGCACCAGCCTCACCGCCAGCCGATGCCGGCGGGCGGGCTGTTCTCGACGGCCTCCGACTGCGCGCGCTTCCTGCGGATGGTCCTCCACGGCGGAGAGCTGGAGGGGCGGCGCTACCTCTCGGAGGCGGCGGTGAAGGAGATGACGAAGCGGCAGACGCCCGAGGCGCTCAAGGACAGCTACGGCCTGGGCTGGTCGGTCGGCGCCGACGGCTACGGCCACGGCGGCGCGCTGGCGACGGACATGCGCGTGGACGCGAAGCGCGGCCTGGTCCTGGTCTACCTGGTCCAGCACGCGGGCTTCGCGGGCGAGGGCAAGAACGCCCAGGGCGCGTTCCGAAAGACGGCCGAGCGGCTCTTCGGCGGCCCCTGAATTGGCCACAGAGACACAGAGCGGCTTTCGTTTTCCCTATAAACGGACGCTCGGTGCCTCTAGTCTTTCCAGTCGACGGCCTGGAAGGCCTCGAGGGTCAGGGTCTTGCCGCCCACGAGCATCCCGGTCAGGCGGAAGCGGTTCTTGCCGCCCAGGGCCTTCTTGAGGTCGGCCAGCTTGTCGCCGCCCAGCGCGAGCGTCGCGCCCGAGCCCTTCGCCACCAGCGTGAGCTTGTCGCCCGACGCGTTGACCGTGCCGCGGATCTGGATCGTCTGGGCTTTCAACCGGAGGTCCTTCGGCAGCGCCCCCATGGCCGGCGGCGGCGCCTTTTCGGCCGTCAGCACGACCGCCGTCGCGTCGAGGAACGTCATCGACACGAAGCCCGGGATCTTCTTCGCCCGCGCCTCCACCTCGAACTTGCACTCGTCGCAGTGCATCATCTCGAAGACGAGGGTGAGGGTGTTGGCGTCTTCCTGCAGGCACATCAGCGCCAGGGCCAGCGTCGTCATTCGTTCTCCGTGTCATCCCCCGGGCCTTCGCCCGCCGAAGCGGGCCGGGCTACGGCCCGCGAAGGCGGGGGGGCAGGGGGGGTTCTGAACCTGAACCTACTTCTTGGGTTCGAGCTTCTTGACGTATTCTAGCCACTCCTTCTGAAGCGCGTCCATCGGCGCGTCGCCGAAGGCCGACTCGAAGGCGGCTTTCGCGTCCTGGCCCTTGACCAGGGCGGCCATGTAGGCCTGGATCCGCGGCCGGTGCGCGGGGGTCTCGTAGAAGAAGTGGACCATCGACCAGGCCTGCGAGTACTTGAACGACACCGGGCCCGCGTAAAACTGCCCCGGGGTCTGCAGCATGATGTCCTTGAACGGCAGCGCCATCGGCAGCGCCCCTTTCAGGACCTTCAGGCGGCCGTCGAGGATCCGGGCCTTTTCGACGACCTTCGCCTCCTTCTTGGAGACCTCCACTTTCAACCCGCCCATGTACTCCGCGATCCCCTCGTTGAACCAGAAGGGCGTCTTGGGCGCGATCAGGTTCATGAAGTGGTGGAAGGACTCGTGGTAGAGCGTCTGGAGCGTGCCGTCCATGTCGACGTCCTCAAAGAGCAGCAGCTCCTTGAAGAGCGGGTGGAAGTAGCCGAGGGTCCATTCCTGGCGGCCCGACAGCGTGAGCTCGCCGTAGGTGAGGTAGGCCTCGCGCGTGTTGAAGACCGCCACGCGCGGCTTGGGCCGCTTCGGATCGTCCGCGAAGTGCTCCTTGAACGTCTCCGCGAAGTGCTTGTACGCCGCCTCGAGCCGCGAGCCGTAGAGCTCGGTCTTCTCCTTGGACATGTCCGTCATCACGATGAAGTGCGGGAACTCCTTCACGTGCTTCGCGCCCAGGTGCTGCGGGCCCTTGATCACGTTGATCACGTTGCGCTGCGCCTGCTGGACGTCCTCGCTGCCCGGCTCCAGCGCGCGCGCCAGGTCCAGGTCCGCCAGCGCGCCTTTCGCGTCGCCCGCCACGAAGCGCAGCATCCCCCGCAGCGCCAGCGACTCCCCGTCGTCCGCCGCCAGCTCCAGCGCCTTCGTCACCGCGGCCTTCGCCGCCTCGAAGTCCCGCTCGTCCATCGCCGCCTTGCCGACGGCCCGGTGCGCCTCCGCGAAATCCGGATCCGCCTCCGCGGCCTTCAGGAACGCCTCCCGCGCCTCGTCGGAGCGCCGGAACGTCCCCAGCACCTTGCCCCGCCAGTACCAGCCCGGGCCGAAGCCGGGGGCGTTCTTCACCGCGGCCTCGAACAGCGACGCGTGCGCCGGCAGCAGCTTCTTCTCCCGCAGCGCGCCCAGGTAGGTCGCGCGCGCTTTCTGGAAGTCGGACCGCACGCCCTCGTCCAGCAGCCCCAGCAGGTACTCGTCCTCGCCGGACAGCGCGGCGTCGTCGGGCGTCTCCTTCCGCTTGCGCCCCAGGTCCTCCTCGAGCGCGCGGCGCACGAGCACTTCGGCCTCGGCGAAGCGCTTCTGGATCTCGATCGGATTGACCTTGCCCCGCAGCGACAGCCCTTTGATGCGCGCCGCGCCCGACGCCGCGCCGAGCACCCACCAGCCCCGGGTCGTCGCGGCGTCGACCCCCGACAGCGCCTCCTGCTCCCCCACGAAGACGCGGAACGCGCCGCCGTCGACCGTGACGCGGATCTTGGTCTCGACGCCCGCCGGGATGCGGGCCGTCTCGGTCCGCCCGAGGATCGTCAGGCGGCCGCCGTCGAGCTTGTAGAGGACGTTGCCCGCCGGCGTCTTGCTGTTGAGGACGATGAGGTAGCCCTTGCGGTCGAACGTGAAGAACGCGCCCATCGCGAGCGACGCCCCTTCGTCCAGCGTGACCGTGAAGTCCGACTGGAAGGCGTTTTCGAAGTCGACGTCCTTCAGGCTGTAGAGCGCCGTGCCCTTGGAGGCGATCTTGAGCGCGCCGCCTTCGACGGCGATCTCGCCGCCCGCCTGCCGCGCGGTGAAGTCCTGCGCCTGGGCCGGGTCGGCGAAGTCGTAGGCGATGAGCAGCTGGTCCGCGCCGAGCTTGCGCGCGGAGCCCTTGAACGCGCCCTCGTTGTTGAGCACGCGGTTGAGGTCGGGCACCCGCGCCGCGAAGCCGGCGTCGAGCTTCACGCACTGGTCGAAGGCCGCCTTGGCGTCCTTCCAGAGCTTCCGGAGCACGAGGGCGCGGCCGAGCTCGTACTGCCCCGCCGCCCCGCCGTCCTTCCAGGCCGCGCGCATGAGGTCGACGTAGGACTTGTCGTCCAGGAAGTCGGTCGGAAACACCTGCTCGGCGCTCGCCCCTTCGAACGTGAAGGCCAGCCGGATCTCGTCGCGGGTCATCGACTGGATCCCCGCGTTCTCGAGCTTCATCCCGTTCCGGAGCATGACGTTGACCTTGAGGTTCCGGAGCTTGGCGTTGACGGCCTTCTCGCGCTCCGCCCGCGCCTTCCGCTCCTCCTCGAGCGTCTTGCGGCCGTCCTCGAGCGCTTTCAGCGACGCGGCCTTCCGCTCCTTCTTGCGCGCCGCGTAGGACGTCTTCGCCTCCGCCTTCTTCGCCTCCTCCTCGAGCTTCGCGCGCGCCGCGTCCGCGGCCGCCTTCTTCGCCTCGGCCTCCTCGCGGGACTTGGCCTCGGCCGCCGCCTTCTTCAAGGCCTCGGCCTTCTTCGCCTCCTCCTCGGCGAACTTCCGGCGCGCCTCCTCGGTCTCCTTGCGCATCTTGGCTTCGAGGTCCACGGGCGGGGGGGTTGGCTTGACGGGCTTTTCGACGGCCTCTTCCGGCTCCCCGGCGGGCAGCCGCTTCGGCTTGGAGCCGGAGAGGGCGGCGACGAGGACGACGAGGATCAGGACCAGGGCGCCGCCGCCGATGCCCAGGTAGAGGGGGAGCTTGCTCTTCTGTTTGGGCGAAGGCGGCGCGGCCGGCCTGGCCGAGGGGCGCGGTCGCGACGGTCTCGGCTCCGGCACGCTCACGCCCTCAAATTACCTCAACTTCAGGAGGATGGTGTGCGAAACGTCGTGGTCCGCTTTCTCCTGGTTGTTGAACGTCGCCAGGCAGAACGCCAGCGGCTTGGCCGGGTCGATCTGGGTGTCGTCCTTCTGGCCCGTCTTCAGCTTGCGCTTGAACTCGACGGTCCACATGTTGTCGGCGTGCTCGCCGCGGGCCTCGACGTCCGCCGCCGAGCCCGCGGGCTTCTGGGCCGCGAACTGCGGGACCTTGTCGGGGCCCTTGGCCTTCGGCGCCTCGAGGGTCTTGAAGGGCGGCGTCCCCGCGTCCAGGGCCCGGCCGATGAAGATGCGGCTCTCGTCGCGCGCCGTCTTCTGCTTCGACTTCATGCCGGGGGGCGCGGTCTTGGAGTAGACGTGGAGGAGGTCGAGCGCGTACCCGCCCGAGGAGCGGTCGGCGCCCCAGTGCCAGACGTCCCACTTCGCCTCGACGGGCGCGAGCATGTCGGGGTTGAACGTGCCTTCCAGGGCGAAGCCGAGCGAGCAGGAGTCCTCATACTCGGCGTCGTCCTGCACGAGGTACTTCTCGTCGGAGAGGCTCCACGAGAGCGTCTGGTGGACCGCGTTCTTGCTGTCGTCCGCCCAGCGCACCAGGACCACGATGGAGTCGCCGTCGTGGACGGCCTTCATCATCGCCTTGCGCTCGGCCTTCTCCTCCGGCACGCCGATGGGCACCGTGAGCTCGGCGGCGCCCTTCCAGGCGTCGTCGCCGGCCTTGCCGTCGATCGCCGGAAGCTTCGCCACCTTGGCGGCGGTCAGCTCGAGATCGTCCGCCAGGGCGAGGGCCGTCAGCAGCAGCAGCATGGAAAGTTCTCCTTATACGGGCCGCCGGGGTTTGCGCGAGGCGAAGAAGGGGGCCCGCTCTGAGCGAAGTCGAAGTGCCCCCCACGAGATTCGAACTCGTGTCCCGGCCTTGAGAGGGCCGTGTCCTAGGCCACTAGACGAGGGGGGCTGGAACCGAAGCCCCCGAAGGTTACTGTCCGCCTTTGCTGAAAGCAAGCAATAGTCCCCCTGTACCCGGCCCCGGCTGGAGTCGTAGTATATTACGATGATGAGGTCGCTCGGGCTCGCGTTTCTGGCGCTGCTTTCCCTTCAGGACGACATCGACGCCAAGCTCAAATCCTTCGCCGAGGCCATGAAGGCGGCGAAGTCCGATCCCGAGCGGATGGCGGCGATCGACGACCTGTCGGCCCTCCGCAGCCTGAAGGCGGCCCAGAAGCTGACGGCGGTCGTCGCCGGCCCTTACTCGGGCGCGGTCCGCGCCGCCGCGGCGGACGGCATCGGGAAGATCGGCGACCTGAAGTCCGGCGCCGCGCTCCAGGGCGTGCTCTCCTCCTTCGGCGGCCTGCTCTCGAGCGAGAATCCGAACCGGCCCGACGACCAGAAGTGCGCGGAGGCGGTCGTGCGCGCCCTCGGCACGATCCGCGACCGGAGCGCGACGCGGATGCTCACGAACCTGCTGATCTCGAACAACATCCCGCTGATGGGCGAGGCCTGCCGGACGCTGGCGAAGCTGCGCGACCCGTCCTGCCTGGAGGGGCTGCTGAAGCTGCACTACGCCGCGAACTCGGCGGAGTCGCCCAACACCCCCAACCCGCGCAAGCCGCTCGCGCCCGACACGCTCGCGGCGCTGCGGCGGATCACGGGCCAGACCCTCACCACCCCGGACGAGTGGAACAAGTGGTACAAGACGGTCGGCCGCGCGTTCGTGCCGCCGCCCGAGGAGTCGATGGGCGGCCTCCCCTTCGCCGCGCGCGCGTTCGCGGTGTACGCGGGCAAGGGCGAGACGGCCGGCCTGGGAAAATACGACCTGGTGTTTCTCGATCCGGGTAATTATCAGAAGTCGGACCTCGCGAGCCTGAAGGCGATCGCGCTGTCGGGCGAGCCGAAGGCGGCGCTCGACAAGGGCTTCGCGGGGATCGTGGTCGAGGCGGCCAAGGCGGCGGAGACGCGCAAGAAGTTCCCGCGCGCGCTGATCGTGGTCCGGGAGCCCGACGCCGCCGCGGCGCCGTACGTGAACGCGTTCCTGATCGAAGGGCTGGACGAGAAGAAGCCGGACATGGACCTGGTGACCAAGCTGAAGGGCTTCCGTTCCCAGCACGACGCCGCGATCCTGCTCCTCTTCTCCGGCGAGGAGCCGGCCCCGAAGCTCAAGTACGCGCGCGACCAGGGCTTCCTGGGCTACGTCGCGCCGAACGCGGAGTTTTCCTCGCTGGCTCCTTGAAAGGCAACATGATCGAACTGCTCGCCGCCGCCGACACCGCCCCGCTCTGGCCGTGGGTCCTCTTCGGCCGCTTCCACCCCCTGGTCGTTCACTTCCCCATCGCCTTGCTGACGATCGCCGCGCTCGTCGAAGGCTGGGGCCTCGCCCGCCGCCGCACGGCCGCGGGCGACACGTCGTGGATCTGCGTGGGCATCGGGGCCCTCAGCGCGATCGTCGCCACCGTCATGGGCTACGCGTTCGCCGAGGGCAAGACCTCCGACCCCGATACGCTCCAGCTGCACGAGCGCCTCGGCCTGATCACGACCATCGTCTCCGTCCTCACGGTCGCCCTCGCCTGGAGAGCCCGGCGATCCGGAGGCACCGGGGGCCCGGCGATGGCCTTCCGCGCCTTCCTCTTCGTCAGCGCGCTCGGCGTGGGCGTCACGGGGCACTTCGGCGGCGAGATGGTCTATCCCGATTGGTGGAAGTATCGGATGCCCTGGAACAAAGAGGCGGAAGCGAAGCCGCTCCAGAACCCCGACCCGACGCCCGCCATGGCCGGCAACGTCGACTTCGTCAAGGAGATCGCGCCGATCATCAAGGCCTCGTGCCTCAAGTGCCACGGGCCCGAAAAGACGAAGGGCAAGCTGCGCTTGGACTCGAAGGCCGGCGCCCTGAAGAAAGGCATCAAGCCGGGCAAGCCCGACGACAGCACCTTCTACACGCTGCTCATCTCCGACGACCCGGACGAGCGCATGCCGGAGAAAGCGGATCCGCTGCCCAAGGCGCAGATCGAGCTCATCAAGAAGTGGATCGTGCAGGGCGCCCCCTGGCCCGATGGCTTCGAAATCAAATAGCGTGGACTCCGACCTCCCGCCCCTGCACGCGCGGTGGATGTCGAACCTCCTCCCCGCCCCCATCCCCCGCGAAACCAAGGCCGCCTGCGGCGACTGCGTCATGTGCCCCGGCAAGGGCGCCGAGCCCGAGGAAGCCTTCGCCCCCGAGACCAAGTGCTGCACGTTCGTGCCGTCGATCCCCAACTTCCTCGCCGGCCGCGCCCTCGCCGATCCGGAGCTGGCCGAAGGACGTCGATCCCTCGAAGCCCGCATCGCCGCGCGCGAGTGGCTGTCCCCGCTCGGCCTCGGCATCACCGAGGACGAGCAGACCCGCTACCGGACCCTCAAGGCCGCCGGCCTCTTCGGCAAGCCCGGCGCCGAGCTGCGCTGCCCGCACTACGTCGACCGCGACGGCGGCCTCTGCGGGCTCTGGCGCCACCGCCCCGCCGTCTGCGCCACCTGGTTCTGCAAGCACGAGCGCGGCCAGGTCGGGCACGACTTCTGGAGGTCGATGCGCCGCCTCCTCGCCAAGGTCGAGGACAGCCTCAGCGTCTGGTGCGTGCTCCAGGCCGGGTTCGAGCCCGCCGCCCTCGAGGCCCTCTTCCCCGAGGAGCGCGAGCCCGACCTCGACCGCGCCTGGGGCCCGTGGCGCGGCCGCGAGGCCGACTTCTACAAGACCTGCGCCGCGCGCGTGGAGGCGCTGGCGTGGGACGAGATCCGCCGGATCGGCGGCGCCAGCGTCGAGGCCCTCTGCGCCCTGGCCGCCGAGGGCTTCCGGAAGCTGCTGGACGTCGGGCTCCCCGCCACGATCGCCGCCGGCGAGTACCGGATGGCGGCGGCACCCGACCGCCTCCGCCTGCGCGGCTACATGGCCAGCGACTGGATCGACCTGCCCCCGGGCTGGCTGGACTTCCTGATGAAGCTCGAGAGCGAGGACACGGCGTCGGCCGTCGACCGCCTCCGCCAAGCGGGCGCGCCGGACGTCGAAGCCGTCCTCCGCCGCCTCCTGGACCTCGGGATCCTGGCGTAGGAGAAATCTGCCCGCTACATTTCTCGGAACCCGCTCCTCTCGCCTCGCGTCGAAGCGGCATCGATTGAAGAGGTGAACGATGCTCGCGACGCTGATGGCCCTGGTCCTGACGGTTCAAGAAAAGCCGGTCCCGCCGCGGGCGGAAGTGGTGTTCGTGCTGGATACGACGGGCTCGATGGGGGGCCTGCTCGACGGCGCGAAGAAGAAGATCTGGTCGATCGCCAACGAGCTGCTGAAAGGCTCGCCGAAGCCCGACCTCCGGGTCGGCCTGGTCGCCTACCGCGACAAGGGCGACGCCTACGTCACGCAGGTGACGGACCTGACGGCCGACCTCGACAAGATCTATGAGACGCTGCTGGGCTTCCAGGCCCAGGGGGGCGGCGACGGCCCCGAGAACGTGCGCCAGGCCCTGCACGACGCGGTCACGAAGATCTCCTGGTCCCCGGACCGGAAGGCCTTCAAGGTCATGTTCCTGGTCGGCGACGCGCCGCCGCATCTCGACTACACCGACGTCCCCAAGATCGAGGAGCTCTGCCTCGCCGCGGTGAAGGCGGACATCACGATCAACGCCGTGCGCTGCGGCGGCGACCCCGACACGGGCCGGATCTGGCAGGACATCGCCTCCCGAAGCGAAGGCACGTTCGCCTCGATCGACCAGGGCGGCGGCGTGGTGGCGATCGCGACGCCCTACGACAAGGAGATCGGCGAGCTCTCCGACAAGGTCGGCCGCACGGTGGTGGCCTTCGGCGACCCGAGCAAGCGGCGCGAGCTGGAGCGCAAGGAAGGCCTCGCGGCCTCCGCTCCTGCGGCCGAGAAGGCCGACCGCGCCTCGGCGAAGTCGGCGGGCGGCGCCCTCCACGAAGAGGACCTGGTCGACGCCGTGAGGGACGGCCGCAAGAAGCTCGAGGACCTCAAGCCCGAAGAGATGCCGGCCGAGCTCAAGGGCAAGACCCCCGAAGAGCGCAAGGCCTGGCTCGACGCGAAGACCAAGGAGCGCGCGGAGCTGCAGAAGCAGGTCGTCGATCTCTCCAAGAAGCGCGAGCAGTACATCGCCGACGAGCTCGCCAAGCGCGGCGAGAAGGACGGCTTCGACAGCGTCGTGAAGGACGCCCTCCGCAAGCAGGCCGAGAAGAAGGGGATCCAGTTCTCGAAGTAAGGGACGAGAATCCAGAATCCGGAATCCGGAATCCAGGGGGGCGCCCTTCGGGGCGCCCTCTTTTTTTTCTAGTGAGGGTGGTAACCGAAACCAATCGCCAGGTGGACCGCGAAAACCAAGAGAAACCAGGAGGCAGTGTACCGAGTGGGTTTCGCGATGAAGAACAGTCCCAGGACGAAGCCCACGCATCCGCTTGGAACCAGATACATACCAACCCATGCTGCCTCATCGGGGTGACCCATCCGCTCCTGGATGGCAGGCGCTACCCAGAACCACGTGAGGTGCGTCGCGAGCATGAGAACGGCGAACCAACGGGGAAGCAGCTTTTTCCCGCTGGTCGCGTCCGTCATTTGGGGAAAATGCGGTGGCCCGCGGCGCGGAGGGAGATCCGGTAGAGGCTCCAGCGCTTGTTCGGGGCCTGGGCGGTGATGTAGAGCGTCGTGCCGTCGAAGACGCAGTTCGTCGGGTCGCCGGGCATCGGCAGAGTCTCGAGGAGCCGGCCGGACGGATCGAAGACGTAGATCCCCGCCTTCGCGCCCGTGCCGGCCGTGGCGTAGAGGTTGCCGTCGACGTCCACCTTCATGCCGTCGATGCCCCGCTTGTCCGGCCCGATGTCGTGCAGGATCCGCTTGTTCTTCAGCGCGCCGTCCGGCTGGACGTCGAAGGCCACCAGATGATGGTTCCCCTTCGGATCGCTGTGGTTGTCGGCGACGTAGAGCACGCGGCCGTCGGGGGAAAGCTGGATCCCGTTCGGCCGCTGCAGCTCGCGCGTGGCCAGCGACACCTTCCCGTCCGGCGTCACCAGGAACACGCCCTCGAAGTCGAGCTCGCGCGCGGGGCCGTCGCCGTAGCGCGGATCCGTGAAGTACGCGCGGCCCTGGCGGTCGACCACGATGTCGTTCGGGCTGTTGAAGCGCTTGCCCTCGAAGCGGTCGCAGAGCGTGCGGACGCCCGCCAGGTCGCTGATCGACACCCTTCGCGCCCCGCCCTCGCAGACGAGGAGGCGGCCCTGGGGGTCGAACGCCATCCCGTTCCCCTTGCCGCTGGGCTGGCGGAAGACGGCGGTCTTGCCCGTCTTGGGATCGAAGCGCATGAGGCGGTCGCCGATGTCGCTGAACAGGATGCCGCCGGAGGCGTCGACGGCCCCGCCCTCGGTGAAGGCCCCTTCGTTCCAGAGCAGCTCGAGGCCCGCGCCGTCGGGCACGATCCGCCCCGAGCAGCCGACTAGAAACAGAAGCAGAGCGGCTTTCTTCATCGCAGTAGTTTTACCGCGGGGCGGCGGTCAGCGCTGGTAAATCGGGAGAAAGTGGTACTTCACCGCCAGCGAGAGCACGCCCATCGCCGTGCAGTAGACCTTGCCGGAGCCGCGCTCCTGGCCGTGCTGGCCCTGCCACGAGCCGTCCGGGTTCTGCTTCGGGAGCAGGATCTCCTCGACCAGCTTGCGCGCGTGCGACGCGTAGTCGCCGCCGCGCTGGAACATCCCCTGCGCGTAGTAGTAGGTCCCGTAGAAGAACCACTCCGCGTTCCAGTCGATCTTCTTTTCCTTCAGCCAGTCCGCCGAGCCCGCCACCTCGGGGCACTCGTACTCGCCGCAGACCTGCAGCGACAGCAGCCCCGCCGCCGCCATCGCGTATTCGGGGTTCTGGCCGGGCTCGTAGGCGCAGGCGCTCTTCTGCGAAAGGTCGGGCTTCCCCGCCGCGTCCCGCTTCGCCTTGTAGCAGCGCTTCACGTACTCGACGGCCTTCGTGATCGCCTCCTTGGGGACGTCGAAGCCCGCGTTCCGCGCCGACCGCAGGGCCATCAGCTGCCACACCGTCGCCGACAGGTCCGAGTCGCGCGAGTCCGGCATGTAGCGCCAGCCGCCCGCGTTCCGCGCGTCCTTCTGCAGCGACTGCGAGCGAAGGATGAGGTCGACGGCCTTCTTGCAGCGGTCCCGCAGCAGCTGGTCCATCTGGGCGTCGACGCCCATCCCGACCATCTCCGAAAGCATCAGCGTCGAGATCCCGTGCCCGTACATGCGCGAGCCGTCGCGGCCGCCCAGGAAGCCCTGCGCGTCCTGGTTCTCCGCCTTCAGCACGTAGGCCAGCGCCTTCTTCATCGTGGCGCCTTCGGGCGTCTCGTCCGTCGGCTGGTGCCCCGTCGCCGCCATCGCGAGGATCGCGAGGGCGGTCATCGACGTCCGATTGGCCCCCGTGTCGCTGATCCAGCCTTCCGCCGGATTCTGCGCCGCGACGAAGTACTTCAGCCCGCGCGCGACGGCCTGGTCCACCTTGTCCGCGGCAGGCTTGTCCTGGACGAAAATCCCAACTCCCAACTCCCAAATCCCAAGGTCGTCGCGATGCGCGAGGCCCTGGGAGACAAGACCCGCCAGAATCGCCGCCACCGTCGTCATCCGTCGTCTCTCATCCGTCATTCCCCCGGCCCAAGGCCAAGGGGGCCGCCCCGTCCCTGGTCCGGGTCCTGGTTCCTGGTCCTACTTGCGCGCGCGTTCCGCGATGACGCGGAAGTACGTCTCCACCATCGCGCGGTATTCGCCCGACACCCCTTCGCGCTGCGCTTCCAGGAGGTCGCGCGCGAGCTTCGGCGGCAGCTTGCCCCACTCGCCGGGCTTGAGCAGCGCCGCGGCCGGCAGCTGGCCTTCGCCCAGCGGGCCCGCCTCGACCTGCGCGCCCTTCCCCTGGCCGGGCGACTGCGAGAACGGCGACTGCGAGGGCTGCTGCCCCGGCTGGCCCGGCTGACCGGGCTGGCCCGGCTGCGAACGCTGCTGCTTCATCGCCTGCGCCTGCGCCTGCGCGGCCGCCGCCATCGCTTCCTGCGCCTGGCCCTGCCCCGCCGGAGGCTGGCCCTGGCCGGGCGGCGGCTGGCCCTGCCCCGGCTGCCCGTTCAGCTCGTTCAGCGCCTGCGCGAGGAACTCGCTCGCTTCTTCCGAGAGCGACGTCCCCTCGGACGGCGAGCCGTCCTGCGGCTGGCCCCCCGGCGCCGCCTTGGCTTTCGCGAGCGCGGCCGACTGCTTCTGAATCGCCGCCTGCGCCTGCTGCGCGGCCCCCGCGGCTTGCGTGGGGGACGTCGACTGCGCCGCGGTCTGCGCCGCGGGGACTTCGTTCTGGCGGACGCCCTCGACGCCCTCGGCGACCTGGGACGTCGTCGCCGCCTCTTCCGGCTGGCCGAGCGCCTGCTGGTTGGCGGCCGCTTGCTGGAGGTCGCCCTTCGCCTGCTGCAGCATCTGTCCGACGCGCTGCTGCGTCTGGGCCGCGTTCGCCAGCTGCTGGCCGGCGGGGGTCTGGGCCTGGGCTTTCGCCTGCTGCGCGAGGCCCTGGGCCTGCTGCGCGAGCTGCTGGGCGTCGGCCGCTTCCTGCCCCGCGGCCTGCGCGGCCTGCTGCGCCTGCTGCGCGGCCTGCTGGGCCGCCGCGTCCTGGGGCTTCTGCGCGGCCGCCTGCTGGGCTTTCTGCGCGGCCTGCTGGGCCGCCTGCTGCGCCGCCTGCAGGTCCTTGGCCGCGTCGTTGAACTCCTGCGCGGCCTGCTCGAGGCCCTGCGGCGTGGCCTGCTCCGCCGCCTGCGCGCCCTCGTTGAGGTCCTGCTGGGCGGCCTGCGCGGAGGGCGCCGCGGCGGGGCTCTTCTGGGCGAGCTGCTGGACGTCCTGCTTCGCCATCTGCCGCGCCTGCTCGGCGAGCTTCTTCGCCTGCTGCGCGAGGCCCTGCTGGGCTTCCGCTTGCGCGGCCTGCGCCGCGAGCTGCTGCGCTTTCTGCGCGAGCTGCTGGGCGTCGCCGGCTTCCTGCGCGGCGGCCTGCTGGGCCTGCTGCGCGGCCTGCGTGGCCTGCTGCGCCTGCTCGGCCTGCTTCTGCTCCGCCTTCGCCTGCTGCTGCGCCTGGGCGGCCTCGTTGGATTCCTTCTGCGCGCTGGCCTGCGCCTGCTGGGCCTGCTGCGCCGCCTGCTGGGCTTTCTGCTGGGCGGCCTGGGCCTGCTTCTGGGCGTCGGCGTTCTGCGGCTGTTTCGCGGCGTTGTCCTGCGCCATCTTCGCGGCCGTCTCGGCGGCCTTCTGCGCCTGCTGCGCCGACTCCGCCGCTTTCTTCGCGGCGTCCGCCTGGGCCTGCTCCTGGGCCGCCTTCTGCTGGGCCTGGGCGGCTTCGTTCGACTCCTTCTGCTGCGCCTGCTGGGCCTGGGCCGCGGCCTTCTGCGCCTCCTGCTGCGCCGCCTGCAGGTCCTTCGCGGCGTCGTTGAACTCCTTCGCCGCGTTCTCGAGCGACTTCTTGCCCGCCTGCTTGTCCTGAGCCGGGTCGAAGGACTCCGCCGCCTGCGCGCCTTCGTTCAGGTCCTTCTGCGCTTCCTTGGCCTGAGGCTGGGGGATCTTGGCGACGTCCTCCTTCGCCATGCGCCGGGCCTCGTCGGCGAGCTTCTTCGCCTCGGCCTGCAGGCCCTGCTTCGCCTGCTGGTCGAGCTGCTCCTGCTGCTTGGCGGCCTGCTTCAGGTTCTCGGCGGTGTTCTTCTCCATCTGCGCCGTCTGCTGCAGCGCCTGCTCCGCGCGCTCGAGGGAGTTCTGGGTGAGCTCCTGCAGCTCCTTCTGCATCGCCTCGTTTTTCTTCAGCTCGTCGGTCAGCGCGGCTTTCAGGGCCTCGGGCGACTGCTTGGACAGCTCCGCGAGCCGCTCCATCTGGCGGTACTGGGCGTCGAGCTGCGGCTTGATCCCGAGCGCCTCCTCCGCCTTGCGGAGCTCCGGCCGCGTCTCCTCCGGCTGGCCCTTCTCCGCGTTCTCGTAGTGCTTCGCCAGCGTCTTGAGCGCCTCGGCCAGCTTGCCCTGCTGCTCCGACGCCTTCTCCAGCGCGTGCTCCTGCGCCTGCTTCTGCGGAGACGCCGCGGCCTCGCGCAGGAGGTCCTCCGCCTTCGGCGGCGCCTGCTTCAGCATCGCCACCGCGTCGTCCGCGTCCCGCGCCTTCTCGCGCCCCTTCTCCGTGAAGAGGTCCTGCGTGTTCGCGTCGCGCCGCAGCTCGGCCACGACGTCCTCGATCTGCTTGTCCAGCGACTGCTGGTTCTCCAGCAGCTGCCGCGCCTCCGGCCGCGTCGCCGTCGGCTCCTGGGCCGGCACCTTCTCCGCCAGCGCCCCCGTCTTCTGCTGGATCTTCTCCGACGCCTCCGACAGGATCTTCAGCCGCTCGTGCAGCGACGGCACCAGCTTCAGCAGGTCCTTCCGCGCCTGCTCCATGAGCGGGGCGTACTTCGACATCGCCGCGCCCACGTCCGCGCCCACGCGGTCGATCGACGGCCCCGCAGTCCGCGGCGTCCGTCCCGGCGCGAAGCGCGGCGCCATCTCCGCGCGGATCAGGTCGCCCGCCGCGCCCCGCGCGTTCTTGATCAGATCCTTCGCGATCTCCGGAGGCAGCCCCGCGATCTTGAAGCGCTCGTCCGCCCAGCGCCAGTCCTTGGGCTGGCGGGACGTCGCGTCGGGAGTCGACAGCCTCCACCGCTCGCTCTCCGCCATCTCGCGCAGCGTCATCGACAGCTCCGCCAGATGGTGGCCGGTCTCCAGGACGCGGAAGGCGCGGTCCACGATCTTGAGCTGCTCGGTGATCTTGGCGACGTCCGGCGCCGCCGCGTGCTGGTCGATGACCGCCTGCAGCGCCCGGCCCGCGAGCCCGGCGTCGGCGACGAAGAAGGGATCCTGGTCCTTGCGCGACTCCTCGAGCGTCGCGCGGCCTTCGAGCTGGGTCCGCGCGGCCTTGGCGAGGGCGACGTCCTGCGTGGCGCGGCGGACGTCGTCGGCGTTCGGCTCCGCGACCTTCTCCAGCCTGTCGCGCTGGGTCTCGGCGCGCTTGGCGATCTCCTGCTCGAGGGCGGCGTGCGTGTGCCAGGCCCACTCGACGACGCGGCGCAGCTCGGCCGACGGCGCGGCGAGGCCGGCGCCGGGGGCCGCGTCCAGGACCTTCTTCAGGCCCTCGCGGGCCTTCTGGAGCTCCTCGCGGATCTTCGTCGCGCGCTGGCCGAAGCCGCGCTCGGCGTGCTGGGCGATCGTCGAGAGGATGCCTTCGACGGCGTTCTCCAGCTGGTTCACGACCACGCCCTGCCGGCGCGCGAGGCGCTCCCAGGCCTTGGGATCGTTCGCCTGCTGGTCGGACGCGAGGTGGCGGTGGATCGCGTGCTCGTCGCGCGCGAGGTCGCGCAGGTCGTTGATCGCGGCGATCGCCTCCTCGCCCGCCAGGATGTCGCGGAACCTCTCCTCCGCCTCGGTCGCGAGCGCCGCCGCGCGGCGTCCGGCCTCGTCGGCCTTCTTGAGGTTCTTCTCCATCTCGGCCTGGGCCGTCGCCAGCGCCGCGTCCTTCAGGCGCCGCACGAGGCGGCCGACCAGGATCAGGTCGTCGGCCTCACGACCCGCGCGGGCGAGCCGGAGGGCGTCCTTGAGGCGCGCCTCGGCCTCGTCGGCGCGCATGCCGGCCTTCTCGGCCTCCTGGAGCGCGGTGAGCAGGGCCTGCTTGCGCGCGAGCTCCTCGCCGCCCGCGCCCGCGTCCGCGATCCGCTTCTGGACCGCGACCGCCGCGTCGCGCAGCGCGACCAGGGATTCGAGGACCGGCAGCTTCGCCGCGAGCGGCGCGTGGCGCTGCGGATCGAAGCCCGGCGCCGACACCACGATCGTGACGGGCGGGCTTTCCGCGCGGCCGCCCTTGAGGTCGACCGCGATCAGCTTCGTCGTCAGGCGGTCGCCCGCCGCGACCCGCATCTCGTCGAGCTCCCAGCGCCGCGACACCCGCGCCTCGGCGCCCGGCTCTTCCTTGAGGACCCATTCCTTCCACTCGCCCTGGTTGACGCGCACGGCCTGCGCGACGATCTTCAGGCCCAGGTCGTCCTTCGCGGTGCCGCGCACCTGGATCACCTCGTCGGGCGGGACGATGAGCTCGCCGTGCGGCTCCTCCATCACCACCTTCGGGACCAGGTCCGGCATCGGCCGGATCTCGTACTGCGGGCTGAAGCGGTTCTCGAAGCCCGTCTCCTGGGCCACCAGGTGCACGCGGTAGGTGCCCTGGCCGGTGAGGGCGACCGACGCCCGCAGCCGCCCCGACGAATGAGGCACCAGCGGCGTCGTGAACGTCTTCCCCGACTGCTCGATTCGCAGCTCGCCGCCCTTGACGAGCTGGTTGACTTCGACTTCCACCTCGGCCGTCGAGCCCTCGAGCTGGACGAGGTCGCCGGAGGGCCCCGACTCCTTGAGCGGCCCCTTCTTCGCGTACGCCGGGTAGGTGAACGTCTTGTGGAAGGCGACGGCCTCCGGCCGCGCGACGGCGGTGAGCGTGTACCAGCGGGTCTGGCCGTCGCCGGCGGTGACGCGCCAGCGGACCGGCTCGCGGCCGACCGCGATGCCGCTCTCCCAGACGCCGCCGGCGCCGGGCGCCATGTCGAGGCGCTCGGCCCTCTTGCCCTGGACCGAGGTCTCCAGGAGGACGCGGCGGACCTCGGGGCCCTCGACTTTCACCCGCACGGCGATGAGGTCGCCCTGCGGCACGGAGCGCTCGGGCGGCAGCGGCTCGAGGATGATCGGCTCGTTGCGCGAGATGCGCTCGAGGTTGGCGCCGGGGAGCATCGAGCGCAGGAGCAGGTGGTCGTAGCGCAGGCCCGGGATCAGCATGAGCAGCGCGCAGGCCCCGACGATGGAGGCCGTGCCGATGAGCCACTTGCGGATCCGGCCGAGCGAGAGAAGGCCCTGGACGTCGACGTCCTTGATCCGATCCGCGACGCTCTTCTGCAGCCGTTCGCGGAAGTCCTCCGACTCCCAGGCCTGGACGCGGCGGGGGTCGCCGATCTCGACGGCCGACAGCAGGTCCTCGCGGAGCTCGGGCCGGACCGATTCGAACAGCCTCGCCATCTCGGTGGCGTCGGGGGTGCGCCAGATCAGGCGCGCGCAGGTGACCCAGGCCGCGGCGATGGCCGCGAGATACGCCCCGACGCTCAGGGTCCAGCGGAGCTCGTCGGCCATGAGCACGAAGTAATCGAGCAGGGCGAGGCCGCTCATGAGCGCCAGCAGGATCGTGAACACCGAGCAGATGCCGCGGACGAAGATCAGCCGGCGCCGCCGCGCGGCGAAGGCCTCGATCTTGGCCTCGGTGACGGGATCCAGCGTACCGCGCATGCCAATTTCCCCGGACGGACCATCCCTGCCCAACAGCCTATTCTACATAGCGGGAGCCGTCCCGGACGCGACGGGGAAACGCGCTAGCGGCGGCCCTGGCGGTCGAGCATGTCGGCCCGGACGATGAGCCCCAGCACCACGAAGATGGCGATGGTCGACAGCAGGAACAGGGGGAAGAAGGCGAAGGCCGCGGCCGCGTACGACCACTTGGCCCCGAGGACGGCGCAGAGCACGACGGCGACGATCGAGCCCAGGGAGATGCCCCCGGCGATCTTGAAGCGCTTGTCCCGGATGAGCTGCTTCAGGTACCAGTCCATGACTCACCCCCATGTCCGAACCCCGTCGGAACCTTCCCGCCTCCATCTGGAAGAATAAAGCCGAACGCCGAAATCGGGAGGGAGAAAATGAAAAATGGAACCTACGGAATGAGCCTGGGTTGCCGCTTCCCCAGAGTGGTGAGAGCGCTCAGAACCTGAACCGTCGGAGCGTAGAGATCGAACCCGATGCTCAATTGACGTGCCGCCAGGCGGGTCAGCAGGGCCGGGGAAAACCAGACCTCCTGCGCCTCGCGGCTCGGGAAGAGCCCGCAATAGAGGTCGACGGAGAACCGCGCCGTCAGTTTGCGCCACACCCTCGGGTCGGAGGTCACGCGATCCAGAAGGGCGTCGATCTGCTTTCCCAGATCCAAGGTCCGCCGCGTCCTCGACTCGAGAATCCACATCCCCGACCTGGCCGTCACCCGCCGGCCGGGAAGGCGTTCGCCTTTGCCGCAGGTGAGCGTCGGCCGGCAGCCGAGCCGCTTCGACAGGTCCGCGGGACGCAGGTCGTCCCCGAACACGCGAAGCGACACCGCGGCTTCCCGGAGCGGCCCTCCGACGGTGACGCGGGATCCGGCTTTCCTGGGACGTTTCATCCGCTGAAGTCTACCGGCGCGTGAAGACCTTGGTATTTGGGATTTGGGATTTGGCTACAGCAGCCCCGCCCACTTGCGGAGGATCCACTCCGCCGTGAGAAGGGCGATGATCGGCAGGAACCAGCCCCAGCTCTGCCAGAGCGCGGTGTCGCTCTCGAAGACGCGCTCGCGGCTCAGGGGGTCGAGCTTCGCCTCCAGCGCCGCCAGCTCCTCTTCGCGGTAGTAGGTGCCCCCCGACTGCGCCGCGATCTGGCGCAGCAGGTCCTCGTTGCACGTGAGCGAGGCGAGCTCGCCCGCCTCGGGCGCCCGCACCACGAACTCCGCGCGGATCCGGGAGTCGTCGCCCAGCCCCGGCGCCTTCAGCCGCGCCTCGTAGCGCCCCGGCGCCAGCTGCCCCGCCTGCCCGTGGAACAGCCCGCCCGCGTTCTCGTCCGGCGCCAGCTTCACCGTGCCCACCGCCTTGTCGCCGGCGAAGAGGAGGGCCTCGACGTCCCCCTTCATCAGCGGGCGGCCGTCGGCGTCGCGCACCCGCGCGCGGACTTCCACCGCCTCCCCGGCCGCGTAGACCAACTTGCCCACGCCGAGCGAGGCCTTCGCGTCGCGGACCGTGAACGGCGGCTCCATCACGTGGCGCACCACCTGGTTCCAGAACTTCTGATGGTGGAGGTCGGCGACGTCCTGCCGCCACCGCCACGACTCGTCGAAGCCGGAGTACAGCACCTTGCCCGCGCCGAAGCGGCGGAAGACCAGCGCCGGGACGCGGCGCTCGCCCTCGACGGCCTCCAGCAGCGTCTCGGAGCCGGGCAGCGAGCGGGCGCCGGCCGTCCAGTGGGGCGCGGGGAGCGACGCCCAGGTCTCGAGGTTCTTCTCCGGCTCCGCCGCGAGCGCGAGCAGCGCGAGCTTCGCGCCCTGCTCCGACGGCCGCAGCGACTTCGGCTTCATCGGCTCGGCCTTCCAGTCCACGGGGAAGAGCGCCGCCAGCGGGGTGTCGGCGAAGCTCGCGACGTGGCCCCGGCGTCCGTCGATCACCAGCAGGCCGCCGCCGCGCTTGTCGACGAACTCGCGGAGCCACTCCAGCTCCTCCATCTTCAGGAACTGCCGCGGCACCTCGCCGAAGACGACCAGGTCGTAGCCGAAGAGCGTCTCCTTGTCGTTCGGGAACTTGCCGAAGTCCTTGCCGCGGGCCCAGGCGTCGGCCGCGTTGCCGCGGTCGGCGACGAGCGCGTTCACCTCCCACTGCTCGTCGCGCTCGAGGAGGTTGCGCAGGTAGCGCGTCTCCCAGCGCGGGCGGCCGTCGAGCACCAGCGCCTTGCGCTTGTGCGTGACCGCGTGCAGGCTGAACGCGCCGGCGTTGTTGCGCTTCTCGCGGTCGCCGTCGGCGGCCGTCACCGTCACCTGGAAGTCGAGCGGGAGGTTCAGGACCTCGACGCCCTTCCCCGCCCCGCCGGCCTTCTTCTCGACGAGGGCCTGGATGGGGACGTCGAACGGGATCCGCCGCGTGCCCGAGCGCTCGGTCGCGAGCGTCTTCTCCCAGAGGACCTGGCCGTCGGACTCGATCTTCACCGTGAACGGCCGGTTCGCGGGCATGTCGTCCTTGAGGACCGCCTCGCCGCGCACCCGGTCCTTGAAGAAGACCGAGGACGGGGCCCGCACGTCGAGCAGCGCGAGGTCCTCGGGCGCGCCGGTCGCGCCGAAGCCCACCGGGTGCACGCGGATCTCCCGGTTGCCGAGCATGCGCGCGGCCTGGATCGGCGACGTCCCGTCGTTGTGGCGGCCGTCGGTCAGCAGGATCGCGGCGAGGCGCTCCTCGCTCTTCTCGGCGGTCCGCGCGCGCACGCCGCCGGAGAGGTCCGTCACGCGCCCGGCCGGCTCGCCGGGGAACGCGCGCGGCAGGCCCCTGAGCGGCTCGTCCGTGTCGCGGCCCGTGCTCCAGATCACGCGGGCCTGGGGGCCGTCGAGCGCCAGGATCTCGACGTGATGCTTCTCGGCGAGCCGCTCGACCAGGCTCTTGGGCCCGCCGAGCAGCGCCGCCTCCGCCCGCTTCCAGCGCGGAAGGGCGTCGAACTTCTGGATCGACTCCAGGACCGCCTTGCTCGGCGACGCGGCCACGCGGCCGGCGTAGTTGCCGAAGGCGTCGCGCAGCTCCTTCTCCCAGCGGGAGATCGAGGCCAGCAGCGGGGCGAAGGCGGCGACGGCCTTCGCCGTCTCGTCGCGCCCTTCCGCGAGGCGCTGGGCGGGCGCGAGCACTTCCTCCTTGAAGCGGACGAGCATGCCTTCGCCGGCCTGGGCGGGGGACTCGACGTCCCGCGCCGGCGCGGAGAGGCGGTTGCTCGGGATCGGGCGCTCCATCTTGCCGTCGGGGAGCTGCCAGCCGACGGCGACGCCGTCGTTGGCGGTGGACTCCTTGTGGAGGATCTCGAGGTAGACCTTCTGCCCGGCCGCGAGCTTGTACGGCGCGGACTTCTGGTCGGGCACGCCGTCCCAGCCGCGCAGCTCGCTGTGCGAGGGCACGCGCGCGATCAGCTTCTTCTTGCCGGGATCCGTGTCGGGGCTCAGCCAGAGCTCGCAGAGGTCGTCGCCGGCCACCCAGAAGACGTAGTTCCCGGCGGCGGGCGCCGTCACGTAGGCGCGGATCCGCTCCCCGTAGTTGTCCGCCCAGTTCGACGGCGCCTCGAGGCTTTCGGGGGTCGACGTCTGGTCGGGCTTGCCCGGGAACGCGGGATGCCGCTTCAGGTCCTCGATCGATCGGCCCTGCACGCCGGTCCAGACTTCGCGGAGGGCGACGCCGCGGCGCTCGAGGGCGATGCCGCCCGTCTCGGGCTTGACCTTGCCGAGGCGCTCGGCGGCGGCCTGGACTTCCTTGGCGCAGGCGCGGGCCGCGTCCTTCCAGGCGGCGGGATCGACCGCGTCGCCGCCGGCGGCGATCCGGGCGCGGCCCAGGGCGTCGGCCGCCTCGGCGAGCTCCGGGTCGAGGGCGCCCGAGGGCAGCCAGCCGAGCCGGTGGAGCGCGAGGAGCTTGCGGGGCGTCTCGAGGGCCTCGTCGCTGAGGCCCATGCTGGCGGAGGCGTCGACGAACACGAGCACGCGGCCGCGCTCGCCGACCACGTGGCGGCGGTGCAGGACGGGCCCGGTGAGGATGAGCACGGCCAGCGCGATGGCGGCGCAGCGGAGCGCGGGGAGGATCCAGGCGAGCTTCGACGCGCGCGAGCGGCTCTCGCGGCGGTAGATCCGCCAGGCGAGGAAGCCCAGCGCGAGCGCGACGGCCGCGCCCAGCCAGGGGTTCCAGTCCCCGAGGAACTTCAGCCTCATCGACGCACCGATTCACCACCGAGACACCGAGGACACCGAGAATGGCCTTGGGAGATCCCCCCCTCCCCCCCCGGGGGGGACGGGAGCGTCAAAACGCCCACCTCGGTGTTCTCGGTGTCTCGGTGGTGCGTCATCCTTTGTGCCTCGCGAAGTACTGCTGGAGGAGCATCTCCGCGAACAGCAGGATCACGAGCGTCCAGAGGATCGCGGGCCAGATCTCCTGGCCGAAGCGGCGCTGGCGGTCCATCTGGCGGTACTCGGCCCACGAGCTGACGAGGGTCGCGCCCATCGACTTCGCGAGCGCCTGCAGGCGCTCGGGGGGGAGCTGGCGGAGATCCGACTCCCGACGGTCCGTCCGCACGACGAAGTGGACCTTCTGGCCGCCGGGGGCGTCGAGGACGTAGAGCCCCGGGCGCTGGGTGGCGCCGTGCTCGACGACGGCCCGCATGCCGCGGGCGGAGACGGCGAGCTCGAGGGCGCGGCCGTCGGGATCGGTGAGGACGGCGCGCTTGCCGGCGTCGGCCGCGGGGAGGAAGGCGACGAGCGGGCGGCCGACCTCGACGTTGCGGGGCGGGTAGACGCTCGAGGCGAGGTGGGTCGCGAGCTGCTGCATGAGGGGCAGGTAGAACGGCCGCATGGGGAGGTTGCTCCAGTCGGCGTCGCAGGGCACGGCGGCCTGGACGACGCGGCCCTGCCCCAGCTTCTTCTCGACGAGGAACGGGTCGCCCGAGTCGAGGCGGGCGATGACGGACAGGCCGCTCTCGGCGGCGCGCGGGCCGGCGCCTTCCCGCATCTTGTACCAGAGCCAGATCTGGGCGTCGGAGAGGTTGCCGTTGCGCGGGTCGTTGAACATCTCCAGCGCGTCGTGCTCGAAGTGCTGGGAGACGATCGAGGCGCGCGTCCCGGTCGGATTGAGGCTGCCCGCGAGCGAGGCGACCGGGAGCGGGAGAAGGCCGCGGCCGTCGCCGTACAGCGTCGTGTTGTACCACGCGCTGTTGATGCGGTTGCCGGGGAAGACCAGGAGCCCGCCGCCGTCGCGCACGAAGCCCTCGAGGGCCTTGAGCTGGACGTCGTTGAGCTGCGGCACGTTCGCGAGCAGGACCACGCGCGTCTCGGACAGCGCCTTCGCGTCCAGCTCCTTCGCCTCGACCGTCTTCGTCGTCAGGAGGTCGGCCAGCTCCGTCTTTCCGCTCGAGTACGGCCGCAGCGCGATCTCCGCGAAGTCCGTCTCGCCCCGCAGCGGCTCCGGGTTCGAGTCGCCGCTCACCAGCAGCACCGGCACCTGGTCCCAGACCGCGATCGCCTGCATCAGCGAGTTGTCCGCCGTGAGCGGGTCGGCCTCGACGGCCACCTCCACCACGTGCGAGCCCGAGCTGTCGAAGGTGTGGGTGAAGAGGACCTGGCCCGACTCCCCCGGCCGCAGCGTGGTGCGCTGGCCGTCGCGCTCCTTGCCGTCGACCTTGAGCGTGACGCGGAGGTCGGGGTACGAGCCCTCGCCGTGGTTCATGAGGTGGGCGCGGATGCGCAGCTGCTGGCCGACGCCGAGGATGGGCCGCGAGAACTCGACTTTCTGCACGGAGACGTTGTCGGTGATGGCCGCGCCGGTGTGGAAGAGCGTGAGGCGCGTCTCCATCGGGCCTGCGCGGAGGGCGTCGGCCGCCTTCATCCGCAGCGGGGCCTCGGCGTCGCCCCAGCTGACTTCCTGGAAGTCCGAGAGGACGACCACTTCGCGGTGCGGCAGGTGGGCCTTGGCGAGGAGGCCGCGGACGACGTCGAGCGACTCCGGCACCGAGGCGGCGCCGAAACCGGAGCGGGTGCGGCCGAGCTCGCCGCGGAGGCGGTCGAGGTCGAACGACGGCTCGTCGAGGAGGACGGAGACGCCGCCGGCCATCTGGACGACGGCCGCCTCGGAGCCCTGCGGGGGCAGCTCGAGGATCTGGCGGGCGGCTTCCCTGGCCTGCAGGTAGTTGGAGCGGTTGAGGCCGCCGGCCTCCATGGAGTAGCTGTTGTCGAGGACCACGACGGTCGAGGTCTTGGCCTCGCCGAGGAGGCGCTCCATGCCCTTCACCACGGGGCGGGCCATGAGCAGGGCCAGCGCGACGGGGATCGCGCAGCGCAGGAGGAGGAGCAGCAGCTGCTCCAGCTTGAGGCGCCGCGTGTTCTTCCGGAGGACGGCCTCCAGCAGGTGCATCGCGCCCCAGGGCACGACGCGGAATTTGCTCTTGTGGAAGAGGTGGATGACGATCGGGATCGAGACCGCGAGCGTGCCCACGAGCAGGGCCGCGTTGAGGAACGCTACCACCGCTCGCCTCCGGCGAGCGGAGAGCCTGGAGCCAAGTGCCAAGAACCAAGAGCGTCCCCCCTGCCCCCCCGGGGGGGAACGGGAGGGATGATCTTGGCGCTTGGAACTTGGAACTTGGCTCTCATCTACGCAACCTGAGCGTCAGGTATTCGGCGAGCGCGTCGGCGTAGGGCTGGTCGGTCACCATGGGGACCAGGTCGACCCGGTGGCGGTGGCAGCCCTGCTTGAGCTCGGCGCGGAAGCGGTCGAGGTTCTCCAGGTAGGCGGCGCGCAGATGGTTGGGGTCGATCAGATGCCGCTTGTCGGTCGCTTCGAGGCAGTCGAAGCGCGTCCACTGCTTGAAGGGAAACTCCAGCTCGTCGCGGTGCCAGATCTGGAAGACGACGATCTCGTGCCGGGCGTGCCGGAGATGGGCCAGCGCGGAGAGGATCTGGTTCACGTCCCCGAAGCAGTCGGAGAGGATGACGATCAGGCCGCGGCGATGGAGGCGGGGGACGAGGTCGTGGAAGACCTGGGCGAGCTCGGTCTCGCCGCCGGGCTTCGTCTCCTGGAGCTGGTCGACGAGCACCTGGAGGTGGCTCGTCTGCGCGCGCGGCGGGATGTAGCGGCGGACCTCGGTGTCGAACGTGACCAGGCCGACGCTGTCCTGCTGCTGCAGCATGAGATAGGAGAGGCAGGCGGCCAGGCGCGTCGCGTAGGTGAGCTTGGAGTTCTCGCCGCCGTAGGCCATCGAGCCGCTCGCGTCCAGCAGCAGCGTGGCGCGGAGGTTCGTCTCCTCTTCGAACTCGCGGATGTAGAAGCGGTCGGAGCGCCCGAAGACGCGCCAGTCCAGGTGGCGGATCTCGTCGCCGTGCACGTACTGGCGGTGCTGCTTGAACTCGACGCTGAAGCCCTTGTGCGGCGAGCGGTGCAGGCCCGTGCAGAAGCCCTCCACCACCAGGCGCGCCAGCACCTGCAGGTTGGAGATCTTCTTCAGATCGCTCGGCGTCAGGACGTCGGCCAGCTTAGACATAGGAAAGGGATGGGCGGATCGGACGGATCCAAGACCCGGAAGGAGATCCGGGGATGGACGGATCGGGAGACGGAGCGCCGATCGCCGCGGGGCGCCGCCCGGGTTCGCGCCCCGCGGCGATCGGCGCCGTATCTCCGTATCCGTTCATCGCGCGATCCCCTTTCGGGTTCCCCAATCTCCTAGAGGACCTTCTTGCTATCGCCTCGCGGCGTCGCGTCCAGGATCTTCTTGATGATCTCGTCGACCGTGACGCCCTCCGCCTCGGCGTTGAACGTCGGCACGATGCGGTGGCGCAGGACGGGGAGGGCGAGGGCCTCGACGTCGTCCAGGGTCATGTGGGTGCGGCCCTTGAGGACCGCGCGGACCTTGCCGCCGAGGATCCACTGCTGGCAGGCGCGCGGGCCGGCGCCCCACTCGACGAGCTCCTTCACGAAGGCGGGCACGCCGGGATCCTTCGGGCGCGTCTTGCGGACGACGTCGAGCACGAAGTCGAGCACGTGCGGCGGCACGAGGACGCGGCGCACGGTGTCCTGGGCCTGCTGGATGTCGGGGCCGGTGATGACGGCCTCCATCTTCGAGCTCGAGGAGCCGGTGGTGCGCTCGACGATCTCGCGCTCCTCGTCGCGCTTGGGGTAGTCGACCTTCACGAGGAACATGAAGCGGTCTTTCTGGGCTTCCGGGAGCGGATAGGTGCCTTCCTGCTCGATGGGGTTCTGGGTGGCGAGGACGAAGAAGGGCTCCTCGAGCGTGTAGGTCTTGCCGCCGACGGTGACCGAGTGCTCCTGCATGGCTTCGAGGAGCGCGGCCTGCGTCTTGGGCGGGGTGCGGTTGATCTCGTCGGCGAGGATCATCTGGGCGAAGATCGGGCCCTTCTGGAAGGTCATGACCCGGCGGTTGGTCGCGGGGTCCTCCTGGATGATGTCGGTGCCGGTGATGTCGGCGGGCATCAGGTCGGGCGTGAACTGGATGCGGCGGAAGCTGAGGGCCATGACCTGCGAGAGGCCGCGGACCATCAGGGTCTTCGCCAGGCCGGGCACGCCCTCAAGCAGGCAGTGGCCGCGCGCGAGCACGGCGATGAGGAGCTGCTCGATGACGTCCTCCTGCCCGACGACCAGCTTGCCCAGCTCGGCCGTGATCTTGTTGTAGGACTCGAGCAGCTTTTTCGCGCGGGCGAGGTCTTCGCCCGAAGGCGGGGGGACGGCCTTCGACGCCGTTCCGGTCTTGATTTCGGCCATAGAATGACCCTCCGATCAGTAGCCAGGAGCCGGTAGCCAGTAGCCAGGGGAGTTCAGCGCGGCTCTTCCTTGAGGACCTTGACCTTGAAGTCTTCGAACGCGCACGCGCAGCGCACCGTCTGGAATCCCACGTGGGTGAGCGGGCCGCCGAGCTCCAGCTCGTCCTCGATCATCCAGCCGTCCGGCTCGCGGTCGCCCTGCCAGATCTTGCCGCGGAGGGTCGCCTTTCCGTCCGGCCGGCGCTCGATGCGCAGCTTGAGGCGGTAGCGGCCTTCGCGGCCGTGCTCGAAGGGGATCGCGGTCACGTCCTTGAACTCGAAGAGCGAGCCGCCCGGCGTGCCCTGGTGGCTCCGCAGCACCACGTTGCGGTTCTTGAAGACCGCCGCCAGGCCGAAGCCCCACGCCTCCGCGCCCGGCGTCACCTGCGCGACCTCGGTCAGCGCCTCCAGCACGACCCCTTCCTCCGCGTCCACGCGGAAGAGGTGGGTCGACGCGCCGGAGACGGGGTCCCTCGACACCTTCCGCTGCCGCAGCACGCGGCCGTCGGCGTACCAGTCGCCGTCGCCCTCGGGCGTGCCCGCCTTGAGGTCGATCCGCAGCAGGCGCGCCCCGCCCGGCGTGGGCGCGGCCTCGAACGGCGCGCCCGGCGCGACCGTCGCCTGGAAGCCCGAGTGCACCTCGACTTCCTTGTTCCCCGCCACGTGGCGGAACTTGACCACGCCCTCTTCCACCTGCACCCGGGCCGAGGCGCCCTCGGCGGCGAGCAGGAAGCGCGTGCCCAGCACCTTCACCTCGGCGGCGGCGGAGCGGACCCACATCGGCTTGTCGGCCGGCTGCTTGGTCACGTCGGCCAGCACGGCGCCCTTCTCGAGGAGGACGTCCTTCTTCAGCTTGTCCTTCGGATCCACCAGGCGCAGCACCGTCGTGTCGGCGCCCAGTTCCAGGCGCGTCTGGTCGGCGAACTCGAGGACCGCGCCGCTCCGCGCCCCGTCGGCGAGGATCGACTGCCCTTCGAGCACGCCCATGCCGGCCTTCGCCGCGACGCGGTCGGCGGGCGATCCGGTGAAGAGCCACACGTCGCCCTGGACCTTGCGCACGACGGCCACCGCCTCCGGCTTCTCCGAGGCGGGCTCGCCCGGCACGAGAGGCCGGGCGGCGAGCTCGACGTCCTTCCCCGCCAGCGCGTAGTGCTCGGCGGGCACGCGGATCGACTTCCCGTCGGGCTTCACGAGGACGGCCGCGCCCTCGCGCACCTCGAGGCGGGCGAAGGCGGGCGCGATCTCCAGGAAGAGCCGGCCCAAGTCCGCGCGGATCTCGGCGTGCGGCGTGGCGACCACGAAGGCCTCGTCCTGGCGGGGGAGGTCGGACGTGAGCGCGCCGCGGAGCAGCTCGACTTTCTTGCCGCGGCCGCCGCGGTGGAGGCGCAGGTCGGCCGGCCCGCGGAGATCGAGGCGGGTCGTGTCGTGGACGAAGCCCAGGCGCGCCTCGGCGCCGTCGGGCACCTTCACGAGGTCGCCGGGCAGCAGCTCCATGTCGGCCCGCGCGGGCAGCGTCTCGGCGCCGCGCGCGACGCGCACGCCGCCCGAGGCGGCGAGCAGGAACGCGCCGTCGGCGGAGGCGGGGGACGTCGACGGCCCCGCGAACCACACGGCGCCGGCCGCGACGAGGGCGGCGGCCGCCGCGGCGGCGGCCCAGGGGCCCCAGGAGCGGCGGCG